>JAFQWY010000281.1 GCA_017407225.1 Clostridia bacterium
ATCGTGTGTGTTGTGCCGGATATAGCGGAGAGCGTTGGTAATCAGTTTCTGTGTTTCCATGTTTCATACCTCCCTGGTTGATGCCATCATTGTACCACACTTCGCCGTACACTGCTTTGCAGAAAACGCCCGATTGAAAAATACACAAAAATATATAAAAACACAGTAAAAAACACTTGACAACAACATAAAACTATAGTATAATAGAATCGCAAACAACGGTAAACTACAACAAACAACAGGAGGACACAGCAAAATGGAAGAAACCATGCTGAAAGAAGAACGGAGAGAAGCGATTCTCAGGTACATCGAGGACAACGGGAAAATCACGACAGCAGTGATCCAGCGGAAGTTTAAAGTGGGCTACGGAACCGCCATGACCGACCTTGATGATCTGGCGGAGCAGGGGCTGGTCAAGCGGATCCACGGAGGTGCCATGAAAATCCGGCAGGTGGGATTCAATCCCCACATCGGAAATGTCAGTGCCAGGGATCGGTGCATTGAGATCTGGCCCAACTATCTTGCCATTGCAAAGGCGGCGGTTGACATGATCGAGCCGGAGGACGTGGTGTACCTTTCCTCCGCCAGCATCGGGTATCTGATGGCGAAGGAGCTGCCCGCTGACCGGAGATGCACCGTCGTCACCACATCCATCTCCATCGCGGAGGAACTGCGGCAGAAACCGGCGATCCGTGTCATCGTCACCGGAGGGGAGATGCAGGAAAACGGCAATTTCTACGACGAATTTACCATGAACGTGCTTCGTCGGCTGAGATTCGATAAGTGCTTCATCACCGCGGCGGCGTGCTCAGCAAGATTCGGACTGTCCATCCAGGGCGGACGCAATATCGGCATCAAGAATCTCGTTCTCGATCAGTCCCGGATGAAGATCGCGCTGTTCCCAAAAGAAAAGATCGGTCAGGAATCCATCATGCAGATCTGCCCTGTGTCGAAGCTGGACATGATCATCACCGAAACCGATTCCGATACGGAGGAATGCTCCTCTCTTGAAGAAGCAGGCGTGCAGATGGTGTATGTGCAGAGCCCGGGAACCGAAGAACCGAAAAACGAATAATAACAAAAACGGCTGTCGCATCCGGAGGTATCCGAACGGGGCAGCCATTATTTCATCAAAGTCCGTAAAGATCCAGAATATCCTGGGCGGAGTGTACGATCACATTCGCACCGGTCGCGCGGAGCACGGATTCGTCACGATATCCCCAGGAAACCCCAACGGCATACATCCCAGCATTGCCGGCGGTTTCCATGTCCACGTTGGAGTCACCGATGTAGCAGAATTCTTCGGGCTTCAGACCGAATTTTTCAGCGATGTGGAAGGCACCGGTGGGATCGGGCTTGCCCTTGAAAATGCCGGCGCCGATGATAATCTCAAACGTGCCGGGCGGACACAGCTTCTCAATCATAGAGGAGGCGTGATCGTGTGCCTTGTTGGTGTTCACAGCCAGACGGACACCGGCAGCCTTCATCTTCGCAATGGCATCCGCCAGACCTTCGTAAATGTAGGTGTGGTCGCAGAAGTGCTCGGAGTAAATGCCTGTGTAAATCTCCAGACAGCGGTCAACCTCGGCTTCGTCGGACTGAACCTCCTCGGGAAGGGAAAGACGGACAAACTTCCGCACGGTATAGTTGACGCTGCGCAGAACGCCCGCTTCATCCAGGGTGGGGTATCCGGCTTTCTCAAGCATGGTGTTCAGGGAATACTGCAGATCGGGAAGGGTACAGGCAAGAGTCCCGTCCAGATCGAAAATCGCACCTTTGAATTTAAGTTCACTCATAAATATTCCTTTATATATTGATATAATAGCATTGACAGAATTATTATATCACAGATTCCGCCCGATGGCAACAGAAAAGACAGAAAAAAGGCACCTGATTTCTCAGATGCCTTTTGTGTACTTAGGAGTTAAAATTCAGTTATGTACCGAATTAGTTCCAGTGGCAGTACAGACCCATGTTCATGTTTCTGCCGCCCCAAGCGTCCTTGATGGTAACAACGATGTGGTTGGTGCCTTCAACGAGAGCGCCTTCAAGAGCTTCTCTGTAGTCAACAAGGTTCCATTCGCCGGAAGCCCAGTCCTGAACTACGCATTCGCCGTCCTGTTCGTAGATTTCTACGCCGTTGAGGTACATGTGAATAGCGTTGTCGTAAGAACCGTAAGCTCTCCATTCATCACAGGTCTTGAGGTCTGCGATTTCGTCAGCGGTGAGTTCGAAGGTGGTGTGAGCGATCAGACCGTGAACGCCGCCAACCCAACCGAGATCAGCAGTACTGTCGTTGAGAACTGCGGTGTAGGTGGGCCATGCTTCCATGGTAGCGTAGTCGGTAACCCAACCCGGGTTGTCAGTCATGTACTTCTTGAATTCGTCGGTAGCTTCATCGAAGAAACCGTTAGCTGCGCCGCCGTCGATAACGCCGTCACCGTCGGTGTAGGGGCAGGAGAATGCCTGAGCGTTCCATACGGAGTTGGTGGGAAGTACGTATACGTCGCGCTTGGTGGAGTTGAGCTGGTACCAGAGGTAAGCGTCGAATTCACGGCCGCCCCACTTGTCTCTCAGAGAAACAGCGATGTGGTTGGTGCCTTCTACGAGGTAATCCTTGATGTTGGTCTTTTCGGGGTCAACGTTGGGAGTGATGAAAGCGTAGGAACCGTTCCAGTCGTTCTTACCGGAACCGTCACCTTCCTGAGCGGAACCGTCCATTGCGAAGAATTCTACGCCGTTCAGATACATATGAACGGAGTTGTCATAGAAGCAGTAGAATTCGTACAGGGTGGTGTCGGAAAGGTCAGTGATTTCGAAGGTCTTGTAGAGGGTGATACCCTGGTAGTTGTCCTTGTCGGTAACCCATTCGGTGTCGCCGGCGATGAATTCGTCGATGCAGTCACCGAAAGGAGCGGGCTGAACATCCCACTTGGACATCAGATCGTAATCCTTGTACCATTCGGGATTTTCGGAAACGAATTCAGCGAACTTGTCGTTGTCATAGTGGCCTTCGAGAACGCCTGCGGAGCCTCTGGCATTGCCGTCAGCGTCGATCCAGGTACATTCGTGAGCCTTAACGTACCAGTCTTCCATCTGTTCGAAAGCGTAGCCTTCGTTGGAAACTTCTTCAACAGCGGGAGTGGTTTCAGCGGGTTCGGTTTCGGGAGCAGAGGTTTCGGGAGCAGAGGTTTCGGAAGCTGCAGTGTCTTCTGCTGCAGGAGTGGTGTCTTCTACTGCGGGAGCAGAGGTGTCACCGGTGGTATCTTCGGTCGCAGTTTCGCCGCAGGATGCCATAGCGGTAGCCAGCATGGAAAGTACGAGGAAGATGCTGAGGATCTTCTTCATGATCGTAGATCTCCTTTTAAAGAGTGTTATTATGAATGATAGCATTCAACACCAATACTATACACCAAAAGCCGCCGTATGTCAAGGGATTTGGCAAAAAATTAACGGGTTGAATACAAAATTCATCTGTAAAATGTATTTGTTATAGGGAAAATCAACAGTCGGTTTCCGGTTTATCCGATGAACACGGATCCAAGTTCTTCCACAAAAGCAGTGTGCGCCTCGCCGGAGCCTTCCATGGCTTCGATCAGCTCGGAAAGGGGAATGTCGCCGTCGCCCCGTCTGAGATAGTTGTAATGGGACTTTGCGCCGTACTGGCGGTAGATGGAAGCCAGATCGTCCGCCCTGACATAGAGCACATCATCTGTCCAGTAGAAGTAGTCGTCGAACTTCAGCGGATGACCGAAGGCCAGCAGATAGGGCTGCACGCTGTTGACGCCGAACTTTCCGAAGTCCTCCGTCATGAAGTTTGCCGTGCCGGGAGTTGCTTCGTCGAAGGAGAGATAAACCACATCGCCGCCGTCGGGGTACCGTCCCACATGAACGGTGCTCAGCCTGGTGTAAAGCAGAACGGAGTCCACCGGTTCTCCGGAGGAGTTGTACAGGGTCAGGGTGTCGCCGTTGCCCAAGGACATCACGGCCTGCAGACCGGTGTAGCCGAAGGAGTTGGCGTAGTCGGTCATGGAAATCAGCGCGTATCCGCCGGGCTGGATCACGGTATTGCCGAAGGTTTTTACGCGTTCTGGATCCAGAGCATCGCCGCCGCTGCCCTTACCGATTTTCCAGCCGGACAGGGAAACCGCCTTATCGGAGGAATTGTACAGCTCGATCCATTCTTTGTCGGTGTTCCGGAAAAGAACTTCGTTGATGACAACACCGGGTTCCGGATCCGCCGCGGTTTTTGTGAAGGTCACGGTGATTTTCGGCTCGCTTCCGGTGATGACCAGATAACCGAGATCGTTGAGTTCGCAGTTGTCGAATACAACCTCGGATTCGTATCCGGGATCGCAGGTCACTTCAAAGGGAATGTAGTTGTCGCGGAGGTACTGGCGTGTCTCGGTGTTTTCCATATCCACCCAGCAGACCGCCACGGTGCCGCCCTCGTTCTTTTCCAGTGTCAGGGTGGTGGGATTCTTGCCGGAATGCTTCTTGGTGAACCGCATCACATTGGAGGAACGGGACTGCATGAAGTCGCGGACGATGTTCAGCTGCTTGTTCCAGTTGGTACGGCTGCCGCCCGCAACACTGCCCACGCCGGCGACGGAGTATTCGATTTCCCGTCCGGTGACCAGCATCAGGTAGTCCATGGTGTCCTCGCAGATTTCGGGGGTCATGACCGCCGTTGCCATGGTGCACATGGAGGAGTAGTACAGCTGACGGAATTCGTCGTTCTGCATCAGCTTGGTGTACCAGTTCTTGATCATCATGGAGGAGGAGCCGTTCATGTAATCGTAGGGATTGGATGAAGCATCCATACCGCCGAATCCCATAGCCAGGTCAAGGTCCTTGCACATGAACCGCCAGCGTCCGTCGTATATCCCTTCATTTTCCGGATGATAGAGCACGGCGGGATCCTCGGGTGCGGTTTCATAGGCACCGTCCGCGTTGTAGCGCCATGCACGGAGATTGTTGTGGGGCCAGTCGCCGTTGGCAAGGAAGGCGTTGAATGCCACGTACTGGATGAAGTTTTCCATGTCGAACATGGTGCACATGGTTTCGTAGTTTTCCTGCTTGCTCATGTCCGACCGGAGAATCCACTTGGCAAGACGGACAAATTCCTTGTATTCCGCCTCGCAGCCGTCATCCAGATACCAGCCCGCATAGTCGTTCCGGGTGGCGATGATGCCGTTGAGGGTAGTGATCTTATCCTCGGGCACGCCGTAATGCGCCTCGAAGTAGTCAAGGTCGTAGTCTTCCTGCTGGATGAACACGCCGTTGTACTTGCCGTTGAGAAATTCCACCGCAGGCTGATTGGCAGGGGAGTCCAGGGTGGTTTTCTGCAGCAGGGACAGTGCGAAGGGGGTATTGAACACGGAGTTGGTTTCGTTGTTGCTTCCGCTGCGGTACAGGACGGTGTCGCTGGTGGAAACGGGAGTTCCGTCCGCTGTGCGGTAGCCCGGCCAGAAACTGTTTTCGAATTTGCCGATGTCGGGCGTGTATGTACGGCGTGCGAAGAATTTCAGGGATTTCCGCTTCTGGGCACGCTGATAGCCGCCGTTGACTCTCACACCGCAGTTGAGGGAATACTGCAGCTGCCCGTCCAGATCAAACAGGGAGAAGGAGGCGGGACGCTCCCATTCGATGCCGCCCATGTAGTAGTTGGTGGGAGTCTGGGGCTGAACCCATCCCGGGGGATTGCCGTAGCGGATGGCATCCTTGTAGGTTTTGCCGGATACCAGGATCCCTTTTTCGTCGCTGTACAGATTCTCGTCGTCGGTCACCAGCATCATTACCGGCATATCGAACCGTCCTTCATAAGAATGTACATAGGAGTAGCTGTACACGTCGGACACTCTGGTCTCACCATCAAACAGGGCGCACCGCAGGGTCGAGGTGTAGGATACGGCGTCGGACTGTTTGGTGTAGCGCAGACTGAGAGGCTCGGTGTACTCGGCGGATTCTGCCGTGGGAGTGGAGGAATCGGTGGTATAGCGCAGGGTATACGCGGGATTGTATGTAAGAGTCAGGGTTTCAGGCTGCTCACCGGTCACAAAGATTCCGGGAGGTGTGGATACGCGGATCTGTGCGGTATCCTCCACTGCAGTCAGAATCGCCAGATCGCTTTCGCTGACCGGGTCTGCTGCGGGAGCACCGCAGGAAGCAAGCATAGCCAGAAGGAGCAGTATGGTTGCGAGTGTTTTTTTCATTCTGATTCGTCCTTTGAAGTAGATTGTGCAGTGAGCCGCTGACGCCTGCTGAATTCGCATCCGCAGTAGTCCTGTCGGTACAGATTGTATTCCGCACTCAGCTCAATGGAACGCTTGTAGCCGTTTTTTTTCTTGAAATCCGAACACAGCCAGGTGACACCGTATTCTTTTTCCAGCTCCAGCCCGATTTCGTTGAGCCACGCCGCATTCTTGTGAGGGCTGATGGAAAGGGTGGTGGTGAAGTAATCGAATCCGCCGTCCTTTGCCGCTTCCGCCGTTTTTTTCAGCCGGAGTCCGTAGCAGATCCGGCACCGGTTTCCGCCTTCCGGAAGATCTTCCAGACCGCGGACGCCGTCATAGAACGGGGAGGAATCGTAATCGGGCGCGAGAACCGGCACATCATACCCGGCGGCATGATTGAACCGCTTCAGCTCCCCGAGCCGTGCGGTGTATTCGGATTCGGGGGATATGTTGGGGTTATAGAAAAACAGGGTCAGATCGAAGTGCTTTGCGATGTATTCCAGAACATAGGAGGAGCAGGGCGCACAGCAGGCATGAAGAAGCAGTCTGGGACGGCCGCTCAGCCCGGCTATGGTCTTCTCAAGAATCAGAGAATAGTTTACCTTATTCATTTAGCCCTCCTTGAACATATTCATTACATTATACCACAGGACGGGACGACAAACAAGTGAAAAAATCACTATTTATTATGAAAATTCTGTGATGACGGCGGGATAACTTGAAATAAAAAGAATTTTTCGGTAAAATCAGAAAAAGTATGTAACGGTTCAATGATCCGCGCATCTATGGAGTGAAAGGAGGGAACTGAATGGATTTTGAAAGAATCTGCACCGAGTATTTTTCGGATATATACAGATTCGCACTCAGTCTCTGCCGGGATCCGGTGCTGGCGGAGGAAATCGCGCAGGAGAGGAGTCATCTGCACTGGTAAAAGAACATCTGAAGGAATGTCCGGAATGCAGAGGCGTGTGCAGAAAAATGAGAAGTGAACTTATCGGCGGATGTGCCGATGAATGTGATGAAGATGCCGCACAGCTTATGAAGCGGATGCGGACAGAAAACACCCTCAAAAACCTGACGATATTTATCAATGTCATGACAATCATGATCGAGCTCTGTACCATAGTACAGGTGGTGAAGAAAATTTCCGGAAACAAAAACAACAAATAACAGACAAATGATTCCCTGATTGCCCGTCCGGGAATTTTTGTCGGTTATTTTACCAATTCTTCATCTATATTTCTCAATTATTCGGATTTCTTGCTATTGAAATTTCACACATTATATTGTATAATATACCGTATAATGTGAAATGAAAGGACTTCGTTATGCTGTCCGCACTGAAAAATTTCGGCGTCACGTTCCTGATCTCCGCCGCGCTGTTCGGAATTATTGCCTATTTTGCAACCGGATTTGTTACAAGCACCGTCAGCAGTATTCTGGATGAAGAGGATTCGGAACTTGACAGTATCATACAGAACGAACCCTCGGGAGAGGAAACCGGAACCGATAACCCCGGAACGCCCGGAACCGAAGAGGTAACTCCGGAGGGGGAGAGCTTCAATTTCCTGATTATCACCTCCGATTACCGTCCCGACCTGTACAATGACTATCAGCCCACGCTGGACACTATGTACAATCACAACTGGTACAATACACCTCCGTCGGAGACGATGGGAAGCCTGTCCACCGAATACAGGGAAGATTCGGCGGCATCCATTGTGCTGGTGAGAGTGGACAAGGAAAGACGCCAGTTCCTCTACACTTATTTTTCTCCCGAAACCCGCGTGTATACCTCCACAGGATATCATACGCTGTCCGATGTCTATACCCTGTACGGCAAGGATGCGGTGGCGGAGCACATTCACGCACTGACGGGCATGAGAGTAAAATATACCTCTCTGATCAATGCCTATAATTTCGACGAGCTGATTTCCGTTCTCGGAAGCGTCACTGCCGCACCTGCCAAAGACATCTACCGCGACGGAACCGGTGCCTACACCATGCAGTATGAAACCGCTGTGAAAATGACCGGTCCCAACGGCGCAGGCGGCATTGCCTCATGGACAGAACGCTATCCCAATACCTGGGTGATGGGCACGGGCGAAAACGAGCTTGACGGGGAAGAGATGTATACCATTCTCTCCGTGGAAGAACGCAGCGGTGCCGAAATGGAAGCAAAAAAGAAGATTGTCATCGATCTTCTGCAGAAATATCTGACCGCCATTGCCTCCATGGACGAAGAGAACATGAAGTACAATATGGCCAAGCTGGTGAACCGGGAAGCGGACTGGGTGAATCTGAAGAAGCCCGGTGAAGAAGAATCCGCCGCCGATACCGATGCTCCGGCAGAAGACAGCGCAGGAAATGATCTGCCCTTTGACACCACTCCCGTGGATCCTTCAGAATCAGAAGGAACCCTGCCCGATGTTCCGTCCGAAACCGATGAATACGGCAATCCCATTCCCGCCGAAACCGATGAATACGGCAACCCCATCCCCGCGGAGACGGACGAATACGGCAACCCCGTTCCGGAAGAGACGCTGGCTCCCTGGCTGACCGAACCGTTTGAACCTGATAACCCCATCGTGGAAACCAATTATACCATGAACGATTTCGATGAAGTGTTCCAGCTTCTTGCGGCCGTAACCGAATTTGAAGCGGTGATCCTGGATTACCCCGGAGAATTCAAACCCGCTTCGGAAGACGAGGAAGCGTGCTTCGCCGGCGATCTGGAAGAAGCACTGGAATTGTTTATGCCCTACCGGAAGAACGCGGAATAAACCGCAGACTTCGCGGCAAGTCACAGAAGATATAAAAATACATATATAATTAAGGAAGGAAATACTCATCATGAGAATGTCTAACGAAGCAAAGACCATGGAAAAGATCGTGGCTCTCTGCAAGAACAGAGGCTTTGTATATGCCGGTTCCGAAATCTACGGCGGTCTGTCCAATTCCTGGGACTACGGCCCGCTTGGCGTTGAATTCAAGAACAACGTCAAGAAGGCATGGTGGAAGAAATTCGTCACCGAATGCCCCTACAACGTAGGTCTTGACTCCGCAATCATCATGAATCCCCAGACCTGGGTTGCATCCGGTCACCTCGGCGGATTCTCCGACCCCCTCATGGACTGCAAATCC
>JAFQWY010000282.1 GCA_017407225.1 Clostridia bacterium
CCAGAATCTTCAGAAGTGCCTGCTGTACGCCTTCGCCGGATACGTCACGGGTGATGGAGCGGTTTTCGCTTCTGCGGGAGATCTTGTCGATTTCATCGATGTAGATAATGCCGCGCTGTGCCCGTTCGATGTCGTAGTCGGCCGCCTGAACCAGACGCAGGAGGATGTTTTCCACGTCTTCGCCCACATAACCGGCTTCGGTCAGGGTGGTGGCGTCGGCAATGGCGAAGGGAACCTTCAGGGTCTTTGCCAGAGTCTGGGCGAGGAAGGTCTTACCTACACCGGTGGGACCGATGAGGAGCACGTTGCTCTTCTGGATATCCACGTCGTCGATGACGGTTTCGGTGCCGTCGCTCTTCTTGCGGTTCTTCAGCTTCTGGAGCTTGTCGTGGTGGATGAGACGCTTGTAGTGGTTGTAAACCGCCACGGAAAGGGCGATTTTTGCCTTGTCCTGACCGATGATGTATTCGTCAAGGGTAGCCTTGATTTCGGCGGGAGTGGGCAGTTCGGTATCGGAAAAATCACTGGCGGAAACGGGTTCCTCGTCAGCGAAGTGGTCGAAGATGATGTCGTTGCAGGCATCGATGCATTTGTCGCAGATGTAGAGACCGGTGGGGGAGGGAATCAGGAATTCCACCTGATTTTCCCCGCGGCCGCAGAAGGAACAGGAACGCTCCACGCGGATTCTGCCTCCGCCGCTGCCGTTGCGGGAATTAGCCATGATGATGGATAGCCTTTCGTGAGTTGTGATTGTTCGTTTGTGAATTCCGCGGCCGCCGCTTACGGACGGTGAGTGATCACCTTGTCGATCAGACCGTACTCAGCAGCTGCTTCTGCGGTCATCCAGTTGTCGCGGTCGGTATCCCGTGCGATTTCTTCGATGGGACGGCCGGTGTTCGCTGCCAGAATGGAGTTCAGCTTGTCACGGGTGCGGAGAATGTGTTCCGCCTGAATCTTGATGTCGGAAGCCTGACCCTGTGCGCCGCCGAGGGGCTGATGGATCATGATTTCGCTGTTGGGAAGTGCCAGACGCTTGCCCTTTGCACCTGCGGAGAGAAGGAATGCGCCCATGGAGGCTGCCATGCCCACGCAGATGGTGGAAACGTCGCACTTGATGAAGTTCATGGTGTCGTAGATTGCCATGCCTGCGGTAACGGATCCGCCGGGGCTGTTGATGTAGAGGGAGATGTCCTTGTCGGGGTCTTCCGCTTCCAGGAACAGAAGCTGAGCCACCACAAGGGATGCGGTTACGTCGTTTACTTCGTCTGCGAGAAATACGATTCTGTCGTTGAGAAGGCGGGAATAGATGTCATAGGATCTTTCGCCGCGGTTGGTCTGCTGTACGACCATGGGTACCAGTGCCATAATGTACCTCCTTGAGGATAGTAATTGGATTGTTGCTTTGTGCTTCTATTATATACCGCAGAAAAACGGTGGTTTGCATGGGATGGGGGAAATGTGCCGGAAATATCAATCGGAACATCCTAATCAGCGCAGCAGAAGGTCGTGGGAACGGTATAAATCCCGGCCTCCCGAACGCCGAGCCTGCCCGTCGGGGCTGCCCGACAAAACTGCCGTCACCCAAGGTGGTAATGTCTCAGGCGGCGGCAGTCAAAGGTTCTTATTGATTATTCAGCTTCAGCAGCTGCTTCTACTTCAGTGATAGCAGCCTTTTCACGAACCAGGTCGATCGCCTTCTTAACCTTGAGGTCTTCAGCGATAGCGTCTGCTTCAACAGCTTCCTTCACCTTGTCAGCTTCCATGCCGTAAACTTCGGCCAGACGCTTGTATTCTTCTTCGATTTCTTCTTCGGAAACAGCAATGCCTTCCTTAACGGCGATCTTTTCCAGAGCCAGTCTGGTCTTAACCTGCTTTTCAGCATCGGGTCTCATCTGACCTCTAAGGGTGTCGAGATCCATGCCGGTGTACTTGAAGTAGGTCTGCAGATCGAGACCGTTCATGCGGAGACGGTTGTCGTAGTCACGAACGAAGTTTTCGGTTTCGTTTTCA
>JAFQWY010000283.1 GCA_017407225.1 Clostridia bacterium
GCCGGTGCCGCCTGTACCTGTTGCGAAACAGGTGACGGTCAGCATGGATACCATAAAAATAACCGCAAGGATCGTGGAAATCACCCTGCGGCTGTTGTTCTTGGGAGTCAGCGATACGGCTGTCCCGGTGTTGTTTTTCTGTTTTTTCATGTGTGCCTCCTGTATTGGCAATGCTTTGTCTCTCCGGCTAAACTACAGCAAGCAAAAACGGCACTACCCGTGTAAGATAGTGCCGTCTGGCTTTTGGTTATAGTTTTAAGCATGACTATTATATCATGCCGAAAAGGAAGTGTCAAGGAAAATACCGGGTAACTTCCGGGTAAAAAGTGGGTAACTTTTCAGAATGCATTCCTTCCATATATTCTTTAGACCGTACTGTCAGACATCTGTCAGGACAGCTGGTCTTTCTCATATCATCAGTTACTTCATCAGTTCATCCGTAAGCCGCATGATCTCCGGCGCTATGCGTTCCCGCTCCTTTTTCGTAATAGAATTATAAACCGGATTCGCAAGAGCGATCAGTACAATTCCGATCACGCCGGCAATAATCCCCGGAATAAACACCGCATCCGCCCATACCAGCACACAGCTCATGCCAATGCCCAGAAACAGTATCCCGATAATCCCGATCACGAGTGCGGCAATCGTCCCTTTCTGCGTGGCACTCTTATCCAGCCGTCTCAGCTGCTCCATTTTATCTTCTTCCGGCGGCAGGTATTTCTGACGGATGCGCTTGATTTCCTCCTGCTGCTTTGCAGAATAGGTGTATGTGAAACTTTCATTTTTATTGTGGTTATCCATGATGTTTCTGTTCCTTTTTGATGATTCGGATTTCCTTTGTGTTGCGGATGATAACGTACATTGCCATGGCAACAACGGTAATGGCAATCCCGGCTCCGGTCAGCATAATCATCAGCTGTTCCCCTTCCGGTGACATATCTCCGCCGAACTGGGAGAACATTGCCGTTTCCAGTGACAGCATGGACACCAATGCCGCCGCAAATTTGATAATTTTTGAGGCAGACATGACGGGACTGCCCAGTTTCCGGTATGTGATCATATCCCGTATCGCGGAGCCTGTCATGTAGAAGGTATACATCGCCATCACATAGATCAGTATTCCACGGTATTCAAAGCCTCGGTCAAAGTAGACCATCATGAGCACGGCTCCCGAGAGAATGAGGTTGACAAAGATCAGGATATACGCACACAGCCGGGAACGCTTCAGCTCTCCCATGCGGCTGGAACCAATGGAATTGCGGTTGACATACCGCACCAGAAGGAACCGCATGACTGCCAGAATTGCATAGTATATGGCGAACAGGGCAAACCACCATGTACCGTAGAATACGGCGGAAAACGCATTGGCGGCAGCATACAGCAGATTGATGCCCAGCGAGATGTACAGAGACACATGGATCTTGAATACGGCATCGGTGAGGTAGCGGTTTGCATATTTGTTTTCATAAACTCTGCCTTTGACACTTCGGTAATACCCCGGACCCGTCTTCCAGCAGGCAAGGCACAGGACGGTCAGCGTATAAAACGACACAACATATACCGCATAAGCGACCGGAGCGGTATCCAGCCCATTCAGAAAGACTGCCGCAAGACCCGCTGCACTGACCGCTGTCAGAAACAAAACCAGCCACAGAGGCGGAAACAAGAGCTTTTTGCCTGCCTTTTTCCAGTCTGTCATAAAAATCGCCTCCTGTTTATGTCGTAACCGGCAGCTGTACCGTAAAGGTACTTCCGACGCCGAGTGCACTTGTTACCCCGATTTCACCGCCCGTGATATCGATGATCCGTTTCACCAGAGCCAGCCCCAGTCCGTTTCCGGCGGTGGAGTGGGAAGTGTCGCCCTGATAGAATTTTTCAAAAATATGTGCGCCGGTTTCTGGAGTCATTCCGCAGCCGGTGTCGGTGACCTTTATGACAGCATAGTAGTCCCCGCAGGTGAGCGAAACGGACACTTTTCCGCCCGGCTCTGTGAACTTGAACGCATTGGAGAACAGATTGTTCCAGACCAGAGAAAGAAGTTCTTCATCCGCGCGGATCATCACATCTTCTTCGATTTCCGTATCCATTTCAATTTCCGACCGTTCCCATACACTTTCGTATGCAAGCAGACATTCGCAAAGCTGTTCGCTGAGGTTATATTCCTTTTTCTGCGGATAAATCTGCTGATTTTCCAGACGGTTCAGCTTGAGAATGTTGGTGATCAGATCCGCAAGCCGCCGGCAGCTCTCCGTGATGGCTTGCGCATATTCGATACGTTTATTTTCCGGAAGTTCCGGATCCTGCAGCAGTGTTCCGTAATTCTGCATGACGGCAAGAGGTGTTTTCATTTCGTGGGATACGTTGGAGATAAAATCCGTCCGCAGAGTCTCCACGCCGGACAGTTCTGCGGTCAGCCGGTTGAAGCAATCAATGATATCATTGAAACGCGCTTCCGTCAGGGACTTTTTCGAAGGCTGGATCCGTACGGAAAAATCGCCCTGCATAACCTTTTCCGCCGCTTCCGTAATCCGCTTTACCGGGCGATCCACGGTAAGTTTCCGGCGCACCGCATCGAACACGGAATAGATCAGGCTGAGAAACAATACGTTGAGAAAGGTCAGCCTTGCGGCATCGCTCAGAATTTCACCGGTGAGCGAGACCTCCAGGGTTTCCGCCAGAATGGTGACGAACAGGATCATGCAGCAGGTGATGACAAAAGCCACCATAATAAAGAAAATCAGATATCGCTGTACAGCGTACAAGAGCTGCCCGAAATGGCTGTCCCGCTTCACTTGATCACCGCCTTGTAGCCCATGCCGTGAACCGTAACAATCTCGAAGTCGTCACACTCCGCCAGCTTGCCCCGCAGCTTGGTCATGTACACATCCACCGTGCGGGTTCCGGAAGCTGTTTCAGCATCCCAGAATTCATCCATCAGCTGTGTACGGGTGAAGGTTTTCTTGGGATAGGACAGCAGCTTGTAAAGAAGATTGAATTCTCTTGTGGTCAGGGAAATTTCTTCCCCGTTCAGATAAGCGGTACGCTCATCCATATCCATCGTGAAGCTGCCCATCGTCAGGGTACGGCTGGATGCGATTTTTGCCCGGCGGAGCAAGGCACCGATTCGGAGGAAGAGTTCGTCAAGATCGATCGGCTTGATCATATAATCGTCGATACCCACCCGATACCCCCGCTGCTTGGAGGCAAAATCGTCCCGGGCCGTCATGAACAGGATCGGAATTTCCTCGTTCAGAGAGCGTACCGTTTTCGCAAATTCGTAACCGTCAATCCCCGGCATCATGATGTCTGAAACAATCAGGTCAAACATCGTATTATACATGGCATCGTAAGCCTCGTCTGCGCCCAGGCATCCGGTTGCTTCGTACCCGCTGTGATTCAGGAAGGAACAGACCGAACGGTTCAGGTCACGGTCGTCTTCTACGACAAGGATTTTGAACATATTTCTTTCCTCCGGAGGTGTATTTTCACTTTTACATCCCCATTATAGCATACAAATGTTAAAGTTTTGTTTGCGTTTTGCACGGTTTACAAAAAAGTATGGCAGAACAGTCGGGGAATCGCTGCGTTTTCCCGGAAAATCTGCTCTGCCGTACGATAATTATACCAGACTTGTTTTGTTCAGCACGGTTTTGCTGATTACCCCGAGACCCACGGCAAACAGCGCACCACCTGCCAGACACAGTGCCGCGTGCAGGAATGTCGATCCAAGGGGCGTGATCATGGAAACCATCATGAAAAACAGCATGCAAACACCAAGGGAGCCGCAGAGACAAAGCCATGCCTTCTGTTTCGCCGCCACACTGACGAGTACGTCAATGGCAACAAACACAAGCATCAGAAAAATTTTTGCCAGCATACACATCACGATGTTTCCAGCATTCAGACCGTGCAGATCAAAGGACAGACCCGCAATCGCACCGCCGAGCATGGAACCGATCAGATACAGGATCAGCATCAGCGTACCGCAAACAAATCCGGCGAGGGTTTTTGAGATAACATAATCGTCCTTCTTTGCACGGACGGTGAAGAGATTCTTTGCGTATCCGCTACGGAAATCCTCGGAGATGAACAGGCAGATGAACACCGCCGCGCCCATGAATGCCATGTTGATGTTGCACATCATGAATACTTCCGAGCCGCCCATGTTCTCTCCTCCGGGAAGTGTGCCGATGTTCTGCCATGTGTTTTCGGGACCGACCATGACGGATTCTTCGCCGGTCTGGGGATTTACGGACACCGAACCGTCCATCATTGCCATCATCACGGTCATCAGAATGGGCATGACCAGCGCACAGGCAAGGATAATGTAGAACAGTTTTGAATTGAACATTCTCCCGAAGTCCACCTTCACCATACTGCCAAGCCGCTTGCCGAACGAACTTTTTTCAAACTTTACTGCGTTTTCCATCAGGATCTGCCCCCTTTCATGAGATCAATGTAGTATTCTTCCAGACCGATCTTGTCCGTTTTGATTTCAGTGACACAGATCCCGTTTTCGTACAAATAGGTCACGATCTCCTCCGGTGCGGTCATGTCATATACCCGAAGATATCCGACTTCGTCTTCTTCCACCCGGGAATACTTACAGCCGAGCAGCATTTTTGTACGGTTCATGTCACCGGTCTGCAGTGCAACATAGGTACGGCAGCTTGCGTCCAGTTCCTCGGCGGTCATTTCGCAGATCATTTTTCCGTGGCGGATAATGCCGTAATGGGTTGCAACCTTCTGCAGTTCACCGAGAAGATGGGAAGATACGATGATACTGTGTTTGCCGTCCTTGATGATATCCGTGAATACTTCACGCATGATCCGCATACCATCGGCATCCAGACCGTTCAGCGGCTCGTCCAGTACCAACAGCGTAGGATTTCCGAGAAGTGCCATAGCGATACCGACTCTCTGTTTCATACCGAGGGAACAGTTCTTGTATTTATTGCCCGCCGCGCCTTCCATTCTGACCATCTTCAGCACCTTCACGACCTCTTTTTCCGCATCGAGAACGGAGAGATTCGCCGCCTGCAGCATCATATTGTCAAAAACGGTCAGTCCGGGGAAACATCCGGGAGATTCGATCAGCACGCCGACCTTTGTGCGGACATCGGCATCCGTGTGATCTCTGCCGTACAGCCTGATGGAACCGCCGCTTTTTGGGATGAGTCCGCAGATCATTTTTTCCGTGGTGGATTTGCCGGAGCCGTTCTCACCGATAAAGCCATAAATCGCACCCATGGGCACGGTCATATCCAGCCCGCACACCGCCTGCTTGGGGCCGAAGTTTTTCGATAAGTTTCTGATTTCAACTGCATTCATGATTCCGTTCCCCCTTAATATACATCGCTTTTTGAGAGGATTTTTGTGCCGAGTACGTTATAGAACACTGCCCATGCCGCGGAAACGAGAATGCAGAGGATCAGTGTTCCGACATTGCTCACAAGGCAGGCGTTGACAGAGGAACCGTACAGGAAAATATTCAGGAACCACGTGGGGATGGACAGGTTCTCCACGATGGCAGCCACACCGATGATGAGAATACCAGTGCCGAAGAAAAAGCTGGACGCGATGGAAATACCGAAGTAACGGCGGAAGATCACGTTGAGGAAGGTATACAGGCTTGCCCAGCCGAGACTCATGACCATCTTTCCGAGGATCGCGATGATGAGCGAGCCGACATTGACGGTCGTATCATATCCGGCAATCAAGCCGCCTACCGTACCGCCAATCAGATAAGTAATGCACATACACGCCATGGCGAACGCACACACAAGGCTTTTCGAGATCATATAGTCCTGCTTCTTTGCATGGGTGGTGAACAGCTGCTTGACGTAGCCGGATTTATAGTCGTGAC
The DNA here is from genome assembly GCA_017407225.1 of Clostridia bacterium. GTDB lineage: Bacteria > Bacillota > Clostridia > Oscillospirales > CAG-272 > UMGS1696. The sequence continues at coordinate 5,867 of JAFQWY010000283.1, forward strand.
CGATGAAAATGGATACCATAATGCCACCGAAGATGAAGACCATGTTCATGTTGGCGTAATCGGCGATGGTGCGGATGACATACAGCGGCTCGGATGCGGCGATGATCTGCCATACATTCGAGTACAGCGGTTCCATGGTGTTGCCGTTCTGATCGGGCATCATGGTCATCGCAGACACCATCGCGGGAATGATGGCGGCAATGGCGAGGAATATGTAGAACATGGGTGTATGGAACAGCCGGTAGAAGTCCACACCCAGCATCCCGCCGATTCTCTGAGAGAAGGTCGGGGACTCAAATTTCAGTTCTCGTGCCATTTCACTTGCCCTCCTTTGCATCGTTCCGGCTCATCAGCTCGATGTAATATTCTTCGAGCCCGATTTTATTTTTCCGGATTTCGCTGACGGGATGTCCGTTTTTCATGAGATGATCCACGATATCCGCCGTTTCGTCCACATCGTACACCCGGAGATAATCGTCTTCCTCGCGCACATCGGCGTATCTTTTTTGAAGAATCACCTTTGCGCCCTGCATATCCTTCGTTTTCAGCGAAACAAACACCTGTGCACGGCTGTCCATTTCTTCCGCAGACAGTTCCATGATCATTCTGCCCTGACGGATAATCCCGTAATGCGTGGCGATTTTCTCCAGTTCTCCGAGGATATGTGAGGAAATCAGCACCGTACAGCCGTAGTTCTTCGTGATGTCCACGAGGATTTCCCGCATGATCCGCATACCGTCGGTGTCGAGTCCGTTGATGGGTTCATCGAGAATCAGCAGAGCCGGATCGCCGAGAAGTGCCATGGCAATGCCGATACGCTGCTTCATGCCAAGAGAACAGCTTTTGAATTTGAGGTTTGCGTTGTCCTCCATGCGGACGATTTTCAGCACACGCTGGATTTCCTCATCGGGATTTTTCAGCCCCAGATTGATGGTCTGCATCCGGAGGTTCTGATACACGGACGAACCGGGGAAGCATCCCGCGTTCTCGATCAGCGCGCCGACTCTCACACGCACACCGGGATCGTCGTGATCGCGGTCGAACAGTTTGATTTCGCCCTCATCCGGGACAAGGTGCCCGCAGATGAGCTTTTCCGTGGTGGATTTACCGGAGTCGTTCTCGCCGATGAAGCCGTAGATGGCACCGACGGGGACGGTCATGTCGAGGTGATCCACCGCATACATGGTTCGGAAGCTCTTGGATAAACCGCGTATTTCAATTGCGTTCATGATTTATGTATCCTTTCCATAATAACTAACAGTATTTCACAGCATCGGCTACCCATTCACAGCATGGGGGCAAAAATCCGTGTCACCGAGCGGATCAGGCTTTCGATCAGGCTGGTTTTCAGCATATCCGGCGTGATGCGGATGGATTTTGCGATGGTGTCATCCATGTCCGCACGGAGAGCCCGGATGCAGTCACAGCCGTACATCCACACGCCGTTCTCGAAGTGATGCACCAGCGAGCGGTAATCCAGATTGATCGTGCCGATCATGGCGATTTCGTCGTCAGCCAGATAGCTTTTCGCATGGATGAAGCCGGGCTCGTATTCGTAGATTTCCACGCCCGCATCCATGAGCCGCCGGTAGAAGCTCCGGGTCATGCCGAAGACCATTTTCTTGTCGGGTATGTGAGGTACGATGATTTTGATGTTCACTCCGCGCAGGGCTGTGTTCTCGATATCCTGACACAGGTCGTTGTCGATGATGAGATAGGGCGATGTCATAATCACCGATTCCCGTGCGCCGTAAAGCATATTTTGGATCACACTCTTGCCCACGTTGCGGGTGTAGATCGGATTCGGACCGTCGCCGAAGGGGATGAGATAACCGGTTTCACGGATATCCTGCGTCGGATACAGATCATCGCGTTCGGCGGGCAGCTTCCGGAACTGGATGCCGTAGTCTACACAGAACAGCTTGGTCAGCTCCCATACCGCCTCTCCTTCCAGACGGATTGCCGTGTCCTTCCAATGACCGAAGCGCACGATTTCGTTGATGTACTCATCCGCAATGTTCACACCGCCGGTGTAGCCGATTTTTCCATCAATCACAAGAATTTTCCGGTGGCTGCGGTTGTTGAATTCGCTGTCGGCGTTGCCCTTCATCCGTGAGAACGGTGTTGCCTGAATACCCCATTTGCGCAGCTGTCTGTGATAGTCACCGGGCAGGGTGGACATACATCCGATGTCATCGTACATGACGCGGACTTCCACCCTGGCAGCGGCTTTTTCCTTCAGAATGTCAAGGATGGAATTCCAGAACTTTCCTTCCTCCACAATGAAGTATTCCATATAGATGAATTTTTCCGCACGCCGCAGATCTTCCAGCATATCCCGGTGCATATCCTCGCCGATGGGATAGTACTTCTGCTTTGTATCCGTGAACAGATGGGTTTCCGCAATGTTACAGAGCATTTTCGCCTGTGCCGCCGCTGTGGGAGACTGCTGTTTCAGTGCATCAGAAAGTACGCTATCCTCTTTTTTGTAACCGCGGTCTTTCAGTGCCTGCAGACGTCTGACAAACCGTTTTTGCAGTGTCCGGTTGTAGAAGATGAAATACAGCATAAAACCCGCAATTGGCAGAATCAGCACGAACAGCAGCCACGGGATTTTGTAGTCCGGATTGTCATCGGAGGCGATGATGCGGATCACGCAGGCAATTTCCGTAGCCCACGCAGCTAGATAAAAATAAGGGATAAAATAACAGCAGGCAATGACAATTCCGATGATTGCCGCAACTTCCAGAACGGTGATCAGCATGGCGATGATATACCGCACCGGGATGTAGTTGTACTCCCGCTCAATGGTTTTGTCTCCCGCCTGATACCTGTGTTTTCGTTTCATTCGGTTTCCTCCGCTTGTGGTGTCTCCGCTTGAAAAATGGGGAAAAGCGACGCACCAGTGATGCCCCGCCTGCCGTGATTTTTTATTTGTTCTTTGCGTCTTCAATACGCTTCTGAGCAGCTGCGATCCGTTCGTTTGCTTCCTTGATCTGTGCGTCACGCTGTTCCTGCTGGATCTTCTTCATGGTTTCGGGCTTGCTCATTGCCTTTGCTTCTTCCCACTGTGCCTTGGATTCCGCCTTTGCTGCGGCGAAGTTTGCCTTGTCAACCTTGTGCTGTTCCTTTGCAGATTCCTTCATGTCGCCGAATGCTTTTTTGAGAAAATTGAACATGGTGATTACCTCTTTCTGAATTTATTTATCGGTTCATGATCTTTTCACTGAGTGCGAGAATTTCATCTGCGTACTTTGCCTTGCGGACAGCGAGAATATTCTTGTAAATCGGATAGTTGACAATCGCCATGACCATACCGACGATACCCACAGCAATGCCGGAAACCATGGCGTTTGCCAGACCGAGGGTTGCGCCGATATCGGTCATCACAAGACTCATGCCGGCTCCCATAATGATAGCGCTGATGCTGCCGAATACATAAGCGAATACATTGGCGGGACGCTTTACTTCTGCGTCAAGCTGGCGAAGCTCATCCAGATCGGAAGGCTGCTGTTCCATATACTGCGTGCGGATTTTCTGTGCAATAAACTGCTGATCGTTTCTGTTCATTGTAAGCCCCTCTTTTCGTTTTGTTGATACAATTATACCGGATCGGTGTTTGCGATTTAATTCGGAAATGTTTGCGAAATGTTAATTCGGATTATTTTTCTTCTTTGTTATTGCTTTCGCCGGACAGACGCTTCTTGGCTTCTTCCACGGTTTCGCCTTCCTTTACGAACAGCTTTTCGATCATCTTGTCGTTGACCTTGTTAAAGCCTTCCACTGCGCCGGTTTCCACTTTCTTGTAGCTTTCTACCACGCCGTCTTCGATCTTCTTATATCCGGTGACAACACCGTCTTCAATCTTCTGCAGACCTTCGCGTACAGTCTTTTCGATATTCTTCTTTTCCATGGTTATGTCTCCTGTTCGTTTGTTTTTGTTGTTGTGATTGTATTTTACTATATTGTTGTTTTTGATTTGATTAAGAAATGTTTGAGAAATGTTAATCCTGAAATTTTTATTTCATCGTTTTTCGGACTATCCGCTTCCTTTTTCCATTTGTTTTCTCCGAAATAGTCACTGACCGCCGCTGCCTTGTCATAAAAGCACAGCAGCCAGCCGGCTTTTGTCTGTGGCGGTACCGGAGTCAGGGGAAACATATGGCGCAGGATCATATCCTGTTCGGTTTCGGTCAGGTCAGGGTAACGGGAAAGCGCATTGTTCAGCGCACATCTGGGATGAGTGAAACCGTGGAACCGATGGACCGGATCTCTGTCATGCCAGTCATACAGATAGAAATCATGAAGCAGTGCCCCCCTCATAAATTCATCAAGATCAATATTGGATCCGAAGCGTTTGTGGTGCTTATAGCAGAGATACGCCGTCTTTACGGAATGATCGTAAACGCTCCCTTTGATGTGATGCTTACAGGCTTTCATTCCCAGATATTCTTCCGAGCGGACAATGTCTTTGATGATACGGTAAAATTCTTTCTCGACCATGTCTCACCCGTTCATCAGTTCTTCGGTGAGTTCGAGAATCCGGGGGGAAAGTTCGGCTTTCTTCCTGTTTCTGAGGGTTCTGAAAATCGGATATGCGGCGAGCATGGCAGCAGTACCCAGCAGACACAGCGGAATACCGGGGATAACAGAACTGCCGAGCACTTTCAGAAAGAAGCACATACCGGTGCCGAATCCCAGACAGCCGAGGATTCCTGCACTCAGGGATTCGATCATACCTGCATTATTCACAGTGCTGTCCAGCCGTCTGAGCAGGTCCAGCTTGTTTTCTTCCTGCGGCAGATACTTCTTTCGGATGGACTCGATTTCTTTGTTCCGGGGAGCGGAATAGGTATACTGAAAAGTGTTGTTTTCGTTCATGGGTAGCCTCTTTTTTCTTTTGTGACTGTATTATACCGCAGTAATGTTTGTGACTTGATTCAGATTTGTTTGAGAAATGTTAATTTCCGTTAGTAACCCGTGTTTTTCTCTTTTTGATTTTCAATTTTGCATACAAATCTTTCAGCACTCCAAGCGTCTTCGTGTCGCCGGGAAACAAGAAGCGCAGAAACACCATTGCCAGAGCAACTGTCACAAGTTTCTCCGGTGATATGGGCAGCCAGAGGAAAGCAAGGTACCCGCTTGCAACTGCGATCATCCATTCGATTTTCAGGATTGTCCCGATACCGAGAAGGATGTATGACCATCCGTTTGTGATGATCCATGCAATCCCGACACATATCAGCAGTTTGGGATTGGCTATGAACTGTATGATTTTTTTGATTTTTTCCTTTATCATTGTACCTTCCGTCAGGTTGTTGTTCTGTTGTCTTTCGAGTTTGATGGGATTATATCACGGTGATGTTTGCGACTTGATTCAGAATTGTTTGAGAAATGTTAAAGTGATAATTTTTCGCTCCGCCTGCAATTGTATTACAAAAAACACACCTGCAAAAATCGCTTCAGCATAAACGATTTCTGTCAGGTGTGTGTTATTTAACAAGTTTGTATTACACAGTTGTAATTTTCCTTGATATCTCATCTGTACTTTCGCCAGAAGTATTTTTCCAGATGCAGTTTCACAACCAGTCTGCTTCTGATCCGTTCCAGAAAATGATCCACTTCCGGATACGGAATCTTACTGCTCCCGATAATCTCCCGGAATAAACGATTGGACCAGATTTTATGCCGTCTGCTGAATTCTGCTTCCGGAAGCTTTTCAATCTCCGCCCACTCTTTTTCAGACTCTTCCAGGAA
>JAFQWY010000284.1 GCA_017407225.1 Clostridia bacterium
ACCCCTCCTCCGTGCCGCTGTACTTCCTCTCCAAACTGGCGGCGGAACACGTTACCGTTGTTCTCTCCGGTGAGGGCGCCGACGAAATCTGGGCAGGCTATGAATGGTACGACGAACGGGGTCTGGCGGCAAAATACAAGAAAGCGCCCGGATTCCTGAGAAGATGTGCCGCGGATATCGCAAAGAAGCTTCCCTACTTCAAGGGTCACGACTTCATCATCAAGAACAGCGGCGTACCGGAGGATTACTTCATCGGTCAGGCGCTGGTATTCCCGGAAGCCGAAGCACTGGCAATTCTGAACGAAAAATACAAGAAAGGCCCGGCGGTGCACGACATCACCCGCCCCATCTATGACCGGGTGAAGGGTCTGTCCGAGCTGGAAAAGAAGCAGTATCTGGACATGAATCTGTGGCTCCCCGGCGATATTCTGCTGAAGGCCGACAAGATGTCCATGGCACACTCCCTGGAACTGCGTGTTCCGTATCTGGACAAGGAAGTGATGGCGGAGGCTCAGATGCTCCCCGCTTCCTACAAGATCGACGGCAATGACACAAAAGCGGTTCTCCGCACGGCTGCCAACAAGACTCTCCCCGACGAATGGGCCCACCGTCCCAAGAAGGGCTTCCCCGTCCCGATCCGTCAGTGGCTGAGAGAAGATAAATACTACAATATTGTCCGTGAAGCATTCGCGTCCGATGTGGCTGCGGAATACTTCAATCAGACCGCACTTCTGGGACTGCTGGATGCCCACAAAAACGGTACGGCAAACAATCAGAGAAAAATCTGGACGGCATACACCTTCCTAACCTGGCACAGTCAGTTCATCGGCTGAGCCGGTCTCACAGATTTCCATAAAATCACCATCGGAGGAACATCATGGAAAAGAAAATCACTCCCGTCATTCTGGGCGCGGACCTGAACTGCTACAACATGGCCCGGGCATTCCACGAACAGTACGGTGTCAAATCCTACGCCTTCGGACGTTACGCAATTTCCGCCACCAAATATTCCAGGCTGATCGAATTCAAGAGCATTCCCGACATGGACAAGGACGAAGTGATGCTGGATACCCTCCACCGCTTTGCCGACGCCCACATCGGGGACAAGCTGATTCTTCTGGCCTGCACCGACGACTATGCGGCCATGATCATCCGCAACCGTGAGGAGCTGTCCGACTATGTCATTCCCTATCCTCAGGCGGAAATGCTGACCACCGTTGCAAAGAAGGCGGAATTCTACGAAACCTGCGACAAGTTCGGCATTCCCTATCCCGCAACCGTAATCCTCACCGGAAAGGCGGCTGTCTCCGATCTCGCTCCCGAAAAGCTGGGATTTGAATACCCCATCATCGTCAAGCCCTCCTCCAGCGCCGACTACTGGAAGCACGAATTCGACGGCATGAAGAAGGTTTATGTGGCCAAGACCCCCGAAGAAGCCGAAAAAATCATCAATCAGATTTACTCCGCAGGCTATCCCGACAGAATGATCCTGCAGGAATTCATCGACGGCGGCGACTCCCAGATGAGAGTATTCACCTGCTTCTCCGATGAAAAGGGCAGGGTCCGCGCCATGTGCCTCGGTCACACCATGCTGGAAGAACACACCCCCAAGGGACTGGGCAACCATGCGGCCATCATCACCGAACCGGTTTCCACCCTGCCCCTCACCGAAAACATCAAGGCTCTGCTGGAAGATATCGGCTACACCGGTTTCTCCAACTTCGACATCAAGCTCAGAAAGGGCACCAAGGACGACTACCGGGTATTTGAAGTCAACCTGAGACAGGGACGAAGCAATTTCTACTGCACCGCTGCCGGTATGAATCTGGCAAAAATGGCGGCTGAAGTGTACGAATCCGAAGGAGACGACTGCATCCGCGTGGAAGATTCCGTATTCTGGCACCACATTCCCAAGTCCACCGCTTACGAATACACCGACGACATGGAGCTTGTGAACAAAGCAAAGGAACTGACAAAGGCGGGCAAGGAATCCTCCTCCGTCTGGTATCCCCATGACATGAAGTTCAATCCCCTGCGCACTGTCTGCGTTCTGGAACAGCTCCGCCGTCAGAAGAAGAAATACAAGATCTACTGCCCCAAGCCCCAGCGATAATTATTTACAGGAACAAACACCCATGGAAGAGAAAAAACGTCAGCTTCTCGGTATCATCGGCGGTCTCGGCCCCATGGCCAGCGCCTATTTCTACCAGCTCATCACACGCCACACCAAAGCCGTGCTGGATCAGGATCACATTGACATCATTCTGTCCAGCCGCTCCTCCACGCCCGACCGCACCGACTACATTGTGGGACGGAGTGACAAGTCCCCTCTGCCCGCCATGATCGAGGACGCACGTTCTCTTGAGGTTTACGGTGCCACCGCCATCGTGATTCCCTGCAACACCGCCCACTATTTTCTGGAGGAAGTGCAGAAATCCGTGAGCGTACCCATGCCCAGCATCATCACGGAGACCGCCGCACACATCAAAAAATGCGGATACAGACGCGCCGCCATTCTTGCCACCGAGGGTACCATTCTGTCCGGATCCTATCAGCGTGAGCTGGAACGGATCGGTCTGGACTGGATGATTCCCGATGAGGCAGGCAAGGCAAAGCTGATGGACATCATCTACGGCAGTGTGAAGCAGGGTGTGATCCCGTCTCCGGAGGAGCTGTACAAGGTTTCCGGTCCCATGTTCGACGCGGGATGCGACTGCGCCATTCTCGGCTGCACGGAGTTGTCCCTGATCGGCGAGAACATCTGTGACGGGCGGTTTGTGGATTCCCTGCTGGTTCTTGCCGCCTGCTCCATCAAGCTGATGGGACACGAAACCGTGGGACTGCCCGAAAGTTTTTCGTAACAAAGGTATTATATATGTCAATCAAACTGGATCAACTGATCGCGGACTACCCCTGCCGGGTGGTCGGCAATCCTGACGGTATCGAAATTGATGCGGTGGAATACGACTCCCGGAAAGCCAAATCCAACCGGACTCTGTTTTTCTGTATGCCCGGCGCACGTCTGGACGGTCACGATTTCGCGCCTGCCCTGTACGATGCCGGATGCCGTGCATTTGTGGTGGAACGGGAGCTTTCCCTGCCCGAAGATGCGGTGCAGATCGTGGTTCCCCATGCCAGAGAATCCCTCGCCCATCTGTCCGCACGGTACTACGGCAATCCTGCCGACAAGCTGAAGCTGATCGGGCTGACCGGCACCAAGGGAAAGACCACCACAGCCATCCTCATCCGGGAAATCCTCTGCTCCTGCGGAATTCCATGCGCCTATATCGGATCCAACGGGATTCTCATCGGGGATAAGCACTACGAAACCGTCAACACCACCCCCGAAAGCCGGGAACTTCACCGGTATTTCGCCATGATGGCAGAAGCGGGCGTGACCCACTGCGTTCTTGAGGTTTCCTCCCAGGCTCTCAACAACTACCGGGTCTGCGGACTGACCTTCGATACCGCGGTTTACACCAACCTGTCCGAAGATCACATCGGTGCGGGCGAGCATGCCGACTTCGACGAATACCGGGATGCCAAGCGGAAGCTGTTCACCCGGTACGGCGTGAAGAATATCGTGTACAACGCGGACGACAGCAACCATGCCTACATGATCGACGGTGTCAGTGCCAATCTGGTTTCCTGCAGCATTGCGGGTACTGCTGATTTCACGGCACAGGATATCCGTCCCTACCGCGACAGCACCTCTCTGGGCATTGACTTTGATGTCCTGCACGACGGCGTAAAGACCGGTATCCGGCTGAGAACTCCCGGCGAGTTCAGCGTATACAACGGTCTGGAAGCCATCGCGGTCTGCACCCTCTGCGGTCTGAGTGTACGGCAGGCATCCGATGCCCTCCGCACCATCTCCATCACCGGGCGGTTTGAGATCGTGGATGCCCTCTCCGGAATCACGTTCATCATCGACTACGCCCACAACGGCTTCAGCCTGACCCACGCCCTGTCGGTTCTTCGGGAATACCGTCCCCGCCGTCTGATCTGTGTCTTCGGATGCATCGGCGGCAGAACCCAGGTACGACGGAAGGAGCTTGCGGAAGCCTCCGGGAAGCTGGCGGACTTCACCGTCATCACCTCCGACAATCCCGACAACGAGGATCCCGACGTGATCATCGAGGATGTGCTGACCTACTTCGACAAATCCAAACCCTACACGACCATCACCGACCGGGAAGAAGCCGTACGGTTCGTTCTGCGGATTGCAAAGGAAGGCGACATCGTCCTCTTTGCCGGCAAGGGTCACGAAACCTATCAGCTGGTGGCGGGCGAAAAGGTTCCCTTCTCCGAAAAGGCAATCATCCTTGACGAAGCGGCGAAAATACGCACCGCACAGCCTGTCTGAGCAAATAACAAAAGCACATTGCATCAATTGTGATACGATGTGCTTTTTGCTTGCTTTAATATCTGGTTGTGGTGTAGTCCCGGTCGATGGTGATGACTGCGTTGTACTCCTCGCCGAGCTTCTGTGCAATGTCGCCGCGGATGGCGTTCACCAGCTCGTCATTCGTCAGCGGAAACTCCGAGGTCACGGCGAGGTCGAAGATGATATTGGTGTGGGTTTTGCCGAAGACAGTGCGGAAATCGTGCATGGAAACGGGCGAGGAATACTGGGCCGCGATTCCGTCGATGATTTCGTGGACAATCATGTGCAGTTCGTTGATTCTTGGATCGTTGAGCGCGATGGGATCCAGATGCACCACCAGATCGATGCCCAGCTGTTTGCGGATCTCCACCTCAATCCGGTCGATCATGTCGTGGCTCTCCAGAACGTCCCGGTCGGCGTCAACCTCCACGTGAACGGAGGCAAAGCACCGGTCCGCGCCGTAGTTGTGAATCACCAGATCGTGGATTCCAAGAACACCGTTGTAGGATTTCAGTCTGCCAACGATGTTCTTCACCATCTCCACATCTGGTGCCTGCCCCAGCAGAATGTCGGAGGATTCCAGAATGAGCTTCACGCCCATGACGAAGATATACACGGCGATGATGCAGCCGAAAATGCCGTCGATCTTTGCGCCGAACACCGGGGTCAGCGCCATACCCAGCAGAACCGCGCCGGTTGCACAGACATCCCCCAGACTGTCCATAGCGGATGCTTTCAGGGACTCGGAGTTGATCCGCTTCGCCGTTCTCCGGTAGAACACTGCCAGAATCAGCTTGGTCACCAGTGCCGCGCCCATAATGATCACGGAAACCACGCTGTAGGATGCCGCTTCCGTACTGTGGAGCAGGGAGTCAAAAGAAGAGCGGAACAGCTCGATTCCCAGGTAAGTGACGATAATCGAGATGAACAGACCGCACAGGTATTCCATCCGCGCATGGCCGAAAGGATGTTCCCTGTCCGCAGGCTTTGCGGCGATCAGGTACCCCAGCATGACTAAAATGGATGAACCAGCATCAGTCAGGTTATTGACGGCATCCGCGATGATGGACACGCTTCCCGAAAGAAGTCCGGCTGTCAGCTTGAATCCGAACAGTGCCAGATTTACACCGATGCCGATGATCCCCGCGTTTCTGCCGATTTTTGTACGTGTTGCCTGGCTGAGTGTTTCTGTCATCTTGCCTCCGGTATTATTCACTGCGGATACCCGTAATCAGCTCTTTGGCGTACGGCAGGGACTCAATCCAGCCGCAGTAAGTATGCCATTCGGGGAGCTTGTGATTCCGCCGTGCGTAGTAAATATTGATGAGATTTTCGTAATTGAGGGTGCAGGTGCGCATCTGGTTGTAGGACGAGGGCAGCAGCTGGATCATGTCGTGCCAGTATGCGGTATCCTTCGTTTCCAGATATGCCTGACGCTGTTCCTCCAGCACTTCGATCACGTTGTCCAGACAGGTGAGTGCCTTCTCGGACATACGGTCGCAGGAAAAATCTTCGCGGCCGAAGGCTTTTGCGTGAATCTTGTGCATGGTGGAGCAGGAATTGGCCACGGTGCCCACCTTGTAGGTATCGTATTCCTTCCACCAGTACAGGGGTGCGGTTACGTCAACGGATACAAAAATCATCCGCATATATTTCCGGTGATCGGAGCCCGCCTTCGCCAGACTGGATGCACGGCTCAGATCGTTCTCGCCAAGAATATAGTTTCCGTCGCAGTCGTAGTGACTGTCGATCCGGTCCCACGCGTTCATGGGATTTCTCATCCCGCGGATCGCGTTTTCCAGATTCATGACGGAGGTGCGCTCGATCAGAATCATTGTCTTCTCCTTATTCTATGAGGAACAGGTCGGAATTATTCCGCATCTTCCCCGTTTTCGTTTTCGGATTCCGCCTTTGCAGCGGCTCTTGCTTCATCAATTTCGGACAGTTCAAAGGTGTACCTGGTTCCGCAGAACAGACAGCAGGTTTCCACGGGCTCGTTTGCATCGCGGAGTTCCTGCATATCCTTTTCGTTCAGGGATACCAGCGCCTTCAGGTACCGTTCCCGTTCGCAGTTGCAGCGGTATGCGATGTCGAATTCGTCGAACATCTGGTATTCGATGCCTTCAAACAGATGGGCGATGATCTCGTCCCCGTCCATGCCGTCGGCGATGAGCTTGGAGACGGATCCTGCCATGTTCACGTTGGTTTCCAGACGGTCAACGTCCGCGTCGTTGTAGCCGGGCATCAGCTGGATCAGGTATCCGCCGGCTGCGAAGCACATATTGTCCGTATCCACACGCACCCCGAGGGCACACACAGTGGGAGTCTGTTCGCTGTTTGCAAAATATTCGGTGATGTCTTCCGCGATCTCGCCGGTCACGATGGGGGACACGCCGATGTAGGGCTCGTTCATACCCATGTCCTTGATGACATACAGGGTGCCCTGTCCCACAGCACCGCCCACATCCAGCTTGCCGAGTTCATTGGGAGGCAGTTCCACGGTCATGTTGTCCGCATAACCGCGCACATTGCCCTTGTAGTCGCCTACACAGACAACGGAGCCGCAGGGACCATCGCCCCGGATCTGCAGGGTCAGGGTATTGTCCATATCCTTCAGCAGGCTTGCCATCAGGGAGGTTGCGGTCAGTGCACGACCCAGAACGGCGGTCATGGTCTTGGATGTATGATGAATTTCGCAGGCACGGCGCACGATCGCGGTGCTGTCGCAGAAAAGCACACGGATTCCGCCGTCCGCAGAAATTGCACGTTTGATAATACTGGTTTCTCTGGGCATTGTATTGAGATCCTTTCGGTGGATTGTTTTCATATCATATTATTATACCACACACAGCCCGGCATTTCAATAGCTCTCTCCGTTTTCGGTATTTTTTCTGCATATCGCAAGAAAATCCAGGGCAGCGGCGGTCAGCTTTTTGTCCCGATGATACACGATTTTGTACTTTCTCGTAAAACTGAGTCCTTCCGCAAAGATTTCGGAAACCGTTCCCGCCCGGATCCGCTCCGCCGCCATTCTCCACGGCACCACTGCAGCTCCGATTCCGGCTTCGGCTGCATTCATCAGAGCGGCTGTACTGAGGCTCTCCCACATCGGTTCGGGCAGCGGAAGGGATTTCGCACCGAGAGTGGCCTCAAAAATCTCCCGTGTTCCCGATCCGTGTTCCCGGAGAAGGAACGGCATCGCCAGAAAATCCTCCGCAGACAGAACCGAGCCGTTTTTCTGCCGATCCGGTGCCACGATCACGGCAAGCCTGTCCTCCATATAATCCTCGCAGAACAGATTGCTGTCGTGCACCATACCTTCGATGAGAGCAAAGTCGATGTTGTTTTCAAAAATAGCCTGCTCCAGTTTATCGGAACGGTGGATTTTCACCTTCACCGTGGTGTCCGGATGGCTGTCCCGGAATTCCTTCACATACCCCGGCATCAGCATGGAACCGATGGAAATGCTGGCACCGACCCGGAGCATCCCCCGTGCATCCCAGTCGCGGACCGTCCGTTCCATGTCGTCAAAGGTGAGAAGAATGGTTTTGGCGTATTCCCGGAACCGGATTCCCGCATCGCTGAGATACAGCCGCCGGGCAATCCGGTCAAACAATCTGATGCCGTAATAGGTTTCCAGCTCACTGATGGCAAGGCTCACCGCCGGCTGGGTCATATGCAGGGATTCCGCCGCCTTTGTGGTATTGCATCCGCAGGCGCAGACCGCTTCAAAAATCCGGATATGTCGTATGGTCATGACGGCACCTTCATTAGTAATTCAATATGATTTCCATTAAATTATATCATTTTACATATTCAATTGCAAGGTGTATAATGGGATCAGAGTAAATTATTTCGGAGACAACATGAAAAAACACCTGTACCTGAACCTGTTCTGGCGTTCCCTTGTCCTCTCTGCCTCCACCATAGGCGGCGGATTTGTGATTATCTCCGTCATGCGGCGGATTTATGTAGTAAAGCTGGGCTGGCTGACGGAGGAGGATATGCTGGACATCACTTCACTTGCCCAGACCTGCCCGGGAGCAGTGGCTGTGAATGCGTCCATTCTTGTGGGACACCGTCTGGGCGGAATTTTCGGGGCGGTTCTGTCGGTACTGGGAACCGTTCTCCCTCCCCTCGCCATCATGTCGGCAATTGCCGCACTTTACAGCGGGCTCGGCGGAAGCGGAATCATGGAAAAGCTGATGACCGGGATGCAGGCCGGCGTCAGCGCGGTTCTTCTGGATACGGCTCTGGTGCTGACCAAAAACGCGGTATCCGGGGGATTTCTGCGGATTCTGATCTTTGTATGCGCCTTGTATCTGGCTGTTTTCACGGGAATCAGTACGGCGTTTGTCATCCTCGGTGCCGCCGCTCTGGGAATTGCCGCTCATGCCGTCTCCGTCATCCGCCGGGAGGTGTGAGATGCTGCTGCTTACACTGTTTCTTGAATTCTGCAAAATTGGTGCCCTCAGCTTCGGCGGCGGATACGCGGTTCTGCCCCTGATCGAGGAAACCGCGGTGCTCCGGTACGGCTGGATCAGCTATGAATCGCTGGCGGATCTGATCACCATCTCGGAAATCACGCCCGGGCCGATTGCCGTAAACGCCGCGTCCTTCACCGGATACACGGTCGGCGGATTTGCTGGTGCGGTCTGTGCCACACTGGGGTGCATTTTTCCCTCCTGCCTGATCATGGCGGCTCTCGCGGTTCTGTATACAAAATTCCGGCAGAGTACCGGCTTTGATACGGTCATGTCGTCCATCCGACCGGCGGTCTGTGCGCTGATCTTCTCCGCGTTTCTGACCGTTGCCCTGCTGACCTTCTTCGGAATCTCCTCCTTCAGCGAAATCGGCAGCACTCGGGTCAATGCACCTGCGCTGCTTCTGTTTGCCGGAAGTTTCGCGCTGTGCCTGACACGGAAAGTGCCGCCGATGGTAGTGATTCTGCTGTCGGGAGTTCTTGGGGTATTCCTGCTTTGATTACATGAGAACCTGATCGTTGATGGTCAGAGTGAAGCGCAGTCCCAGTCTGTCCGCCGCTTTTCTGCAGAGGATCATTCTCTCGAGGAAGATTTCAAAATACTCCGTCACGCTGGAATACTGGGTATCGATTTTGAGGATCAGTGCGATTTCCGTCTTTTCCTCGTTGATCTTCAGTTCGGAGGAAGACACGGAATAGTTGACACGGTCGTGAATGTCGAATTCCGTGGGCTTGATGTTGCGGACGCGGGATCTGCGAACGTCGGATTTGTCGGCAAGGAACAGTGCCGCCGCGATGGCGTTTACGGGAGTGCCGGTGCCCTCGTCGTGGTTGCCGATGGCGGTGACAACAGGAGCGATATCCTCCGGTTCCATGCCCATCTTATCCAGAATACGGAATGCCATAACCGCACCGCTCTGGGAATGCTCCACGCGGTTGATCAGGTTGCCGATATCGTGGAGGTATCCGGCAATTTTTACCAGCTCCACTTCTCTGTCCGAATAGCCGAGTGTTCTGAGGATGTATCCTCCGACCTCGGCTACTTTTGTTACGTGGGCAAAGCTGTGTTCGGTGTAGCCCAGTGCCACGAGGGATTCGTCCGCACGGGTGATGTAGGTTTTTACGGCTTCGTTCTGCCGCACCATATCGTAGGTAATCATAGTCATCCTTTATCTTTGTGAATTTCAATTTTTCTTCAATTTAATCATATCACAAAATCCGGTGCGCTTCAATAGTTTTTCTGAAAATTTCTGTGTATAATCGTCCTTCGGGTGAGCATACTAATGCCGAAAACCTTGAAAGGATGATGATTGAATATGAAAAAATTTCTTGCACTCGCTCTGCTGACCTCCCTCCTGCTCACCTCCTGCGGCAGGGACAAAAACGAAGACACCGGCAATGGCAATAACAATCAGAACGGCAGCGACACCTCCGCGATGGACGAAATGGGCGAAACCGTGGAAAGCATCGCGGACGACATTCTGCCCGGCGATCAGACCGATCCCGACAGCACGCTGGGCGATGAAAACGGCGACGGCACGGTGGAGACGGACGGGGACAACACCATGATGAACGGGAATGAAACCGGCGGCATTGACGGGGAGATGACTCAGTTTGAGCCGGTGACGGAGATCAACAACGCTGACGATGCGGTGAATTTCATTGCCGCCAATGTGTACAGCAAATGCGCCGATGCGGTGCCCATGATGACCGAAACCCGGATTCTCTCCAAGGATGATCTGGAATCGGTGACCTACAACACCGGTCTGACGGATGTGACCGGCATCCACGACATCATCCTCTCCGAATCCATGGTGGGTTCCTTCGCCTATTCCCTGGTAATGCTCCGCACCGACGGCACCTCCACCGCTCAGCTCCAGCAGGCCATGAACGAGCAGATCAATCCCGCCAAATGGGTGTGCGTTGCGGCGGAAGCTGTCCGTTCCGTGACCCTTGACGATGATGTGCTTCTGGTCATGGGCGGCGCGGAACAGGTTGACACCATCATGAATGCCGTCACCGAAGCGGCTGCCGATGTTTACACCGACGTCGGTTCCGTCATGAGCGTCCTTGGCTGATGGTCTTCTCGGGACTCCCGTTCCTGTATTTTTTCCTGCCCGTTCTGCTGATCGCGTATTTCGCTGTCCCCCGTCGGGCGAAAAATCCGGTTCTCCTGCTGTTTTCCCTTTTGTTCTACGCCGCAGGGGAGCCGGTTTTCATTCTGGTGATGCTGTTTTCCTGCACACAGGCGTGGATCACCGCTTTACTCATGGGGCATCCCACACAATATACAAACTCCACGGTCGTGGGATTGCCATCATGTTCGGCTTCGGAAAATCCGGGTATGGCTGCCCCAACTTCCGGGCTGGAGAAGAACCGGAGATTCTGGCTGATCGTCACACTGATTCTGTCCCTGGCTCCTCTGATCTGGTTCAAGTACGCGGGATTTTTTGCGGAAAACCTGAACCGGATTCCGGGCGTGTCCCTCTCCGTGCCCCGGCTGTCACTGCCCGTTGGGATTTCGTTCTACACTTTCCAGCTGATCGGGTATTCCGCGGATGTGTACCGGGGACGTGTTCCGGCGCAGAAAAGCTGGCTGAAGCTGACCCTGTACGTCTCCCTGTTCCCGCAGCTGATCGCAGGCCCCATCGTCCGGTATTCGGATGTGGAAACGGCATTGGCTCACCGGGAGCACAGCCTTGAGGGATTTTCCCGCGGGATTCTGCGTTTTTCCGTGGGACTGGGCAAGAAGGTGATTCTCGCCAATGTGCTGGGAGAATTCACGGCATCCCTGGGTCAGTCCATGCTGGGGATGTGGGCATATGCCGTCGGTGCTTCCCTGCAGATCTACTTCGATTTCTCCGGATACTCTGACATGGCCATCGGTCTGGGGCAGGTCTTCGGCTTTGACTTTCCGGAAAACTTCAATTATCCCTATATTTCCTCGGGAATTGCGGAATTCTGGCGGCGGTGGCACATCTCTCTGGGATCCTGGTTCCGGGACTATGTGTACATTCCCATGGGCGGCAACCGGGTCAGCTTTCCGCGATGGATTCTCAACGTGGGTGTGGTGTGGCTCCTCACCGGATTCTGGCATGGTGCTGAGTGGACATTTGTCCTGTGGGGCGTGTATTTTGCTGTGCTTCTGGTGCTGGAAAAGCTGTGTCAGCCGGTTCTGATGAAAATCCCCGCCTATCTCAGACGGATTCCGGTGCTGTTTCTGATTATGGTCAGCTTCATCCTCTTTGATTCGTCGGGGATCGGGGATGCGTGGCGGAAAGTTCTGCTTTTGTTTGATTTCTCATCTCCCGCCGATCCGGTGTCGGTGTATTATGTCCGGAGCTATGCCCTGACTCTGGCCGCCGGGATGATCGGTGCCACGCCCCTGCCGGCAAAACTCGTCCGTACCGTCACGGACAAAGTTTCGGCTCTGCGGTGGGTTGAGTCCCTTGCCTGCATCGGGGTTCTGCTGATTTCCACGGCATATCTTGTGGACGGATCCTACAATCCTTTTCTGTATTTCAGGTTCTGATATGAAAAATCGCGTTTGTTCTCTGGTATTTGCGGGAATTCTGCTGATTCTCGGTGGCCTTCATGTGATTCTGCCGGATAAAACCCTCTCCTACACCGAGCGGCGGTCGCTGGCGCGGTTTCCGAAGGTCACATTCTCCTCGGTCATGGACGGTGTCTTCATGCAGAACATGGAGAAATACCTGCCCGATCAGTTCCCGGCGCGTGAGGAATTCCGTTCGGTGAAATCCCTCTTCGAGCGGCTGTCCGGGCGGCTGGATGTAAACGACATCTACGATGCTGACGGGTATCTGGCCTCCGTTGAGTTTGGATATTCCGAATCCGCAGTGAAAAAATCGGCGGAAAAGCTGAACCGGATCCGCGAGCTGTTCGACGGGTGTGAGGAAGCCGTACTCTGTGTGATTCCGCCGAAGAATTATTATATGCATGACGGGGTGCATCCCGTCCCGGATGTTCAAGGACTGACGGAAATTCTGGCGGAGCATACGGAGGGATACGGCTTCTGCGCCATTGAGGACACGCTGTCACTGGAATCCTACTACCGCACCGACTCCCACTGGCGGCAGGAAACTCTGGATGAAACGGCGCGTGCAATCTGCTCTTCCCTCGGCGTTCACTATGTGACGGAGGAGTTCACCGAACACCGGATGGAGGATTTTTACGGAGTCTATGCCGGTCAGTCCGCTCTGCCGGTGAAGCCGGATGTGCTGGTGTACCGCTCGTCCCCGTCCGTGGAGTCCGCATCGGTCACAGCGGTTGGCAGCGAGATGACTTCGGTATATACACCCGACCGGATCGGAATGGATTTCTACGATGTATTTCTCGGCGGCGCCGTTCCCGTGATCGAGATCGTCAACGAAAGTGGCACGGGGGATCTGATCGTGGTGCGGGACTCCTTCGGCTCCAGTCTGATACCCCTGCTGATCCCGTCCTTTCACCGGATCATGGCAGTGGATCTGCGGTACATTTCGTCGGAGTATCTGGAGCGGTATGTGAACGATGACGGTGCGGCTCTTCTGGTTCTGCTGAGTGCGGGAATTCTGAACAACAGCGAAATGCTGAAAATCCAGTAAAAAAAGTCACCGGGAAATTCTCAGTGACTTTTTGAGTTATTTACAGCTCGAAGGATTCGGTCATCACAACCGGGTCGATCACGCCGTCGTGGAGGTTCATTCTGTCGATGCACAGCACCCGGTGATGCGGGATATTGTCACCCGGAATGCGGCGGTGATAGACGATCAGGTACTGATCCTTCTCGGGCAGGTACAGAAATCCGTGATGTCCGGGGCCGTTTGCCAGAGGAAGCTGCTCTTCCAGAACCGGAATGGCGCCGCTGAATCCTCCTGTGGGGGAATCGGATACCGCGTAGTTGACATGGTAGGTACCGTTCGTCCAGCTTCCCGAAGACCACATGAAGTAGTATTTCCCGTGATCCCTGATCATGCAGGGGGCTTCCACATAGTCGTCGGGGGTGATTTCCCGGAAGTATTCGCCGTCGTCCAGCGGAACAAGTCCCGTCATGTCGTCGTTCATCCGGCAGACATTGCAGTGCCGCCATCCGCCGTAGTACAGGTATACCGTGCCGTCGTCGTCCTTGAACAGGTGGGCGTCGATGGGCTGTGCGCCGTTGTGGAATTCCCCGACCAGCGATCCTTCGATGACAGCATGGAAAGGACCTTCCGGTCTGTCGGCAGCCGCAATTTCCAGTCCGCCCAGTTCGCTGTCGCTGTGGATGTCGTTGGAAGCGAAAATCAGGTAATACTTCCCGTTTTTGTCGATGACGGTGGGTGCCCAGACGCATTTATGTACGTGGGGGAACTCCTCCATGGCGATCACGCCCACGTGCTTCTCCCAGTGCACCAGATCGGATGAGGAAAAAGCGTCAAGATTGTTCTTTTTCTCGCTTCCGGTGACGTAGACATAGTATTTATCGCCGTACTTCCGTGCCTCGGGATCCGCATACCAGCCGTCAACGATGGGATTCTTGACAGTAATCATCTCATTCACCGAAAGCAATGGCGTCCGCCGGTGCTGCTTCGGCATAGAATCCGCTGAAACCGGTGCGGGGCATGGAGTCCAGCGTCTTCATTTCGTCCGCGGTCAGCTCAAAATCGAACACATTGGTGTTGTCCGCGATTCTGGAGGGAGTGACGGACTTGGGCAGGGGCAGAACATCATGCTGGAGAGCATAGCGGATGCAGACGTGCGCCGCAGTCTTGCCGTGTGCTTCTGCGATGGCGTTGACGGTGGGATCTCCCAGAACCTTGCCGCATCCCAGAGGGCTCCACGCTTCCACCAGAATGTTGTGGGCCTTGCAGTAGTTCACCAGCTCGGGCTGGGTGTAACCGGGGTGGAACTCGATCTGGTTCACGTGGGGCATGATTTCCGCGGTCAGCTTCAGGGCTTCCAGCTGATTAGGCAGGAAGTTGCTGACGCCGATGGATTTTACCTTGCCGTCCTTGTACAGCTTTTCAAAGCCGCGCCAGGTATCCGCGTTGACTTCGCGCCAGTTTTCGCCGCGCTTTTCCACCATGGGCCAGTGGATCAGGTAGAGATCCAGATAATCCATGCCCAGCTGACGGAGGGATTCTTCGCAGGCGGCGATGGTCTTTTCGTAGCCGCGCTCGGTGACCCAATGCTTGGTGGTGATGAAAATTTCCTCACGCTTCACGCCGGAGAGACGGACAGCCTCGCCCACGCTTCCTTCATTGGCATAACCTGCGGCGGTATCGATGTGGCGGTAGCCGTTTTCCAGGGCGCACTTCACGGAGTTGACAGCGGTTTCCCCGTCGGGAGTCTGCCAGGTGCCGTAGCCGATGCAGGGGATTCCCAAGCCGTTTGCCATGGAGAAGGTATCAGTAAGTCTGTTCATGCAGTTGTATCCTTTCGTTTTCTCAGCCGATGAACGCCAGAACGTCCTTCTTGGGCTTATAGCCGACGGAGGTGCTCTTCACTTCGCCCTTGTCCAGCAGAATCAGGGTGGGAATGCTCATCACGCCGAACTGAGCTGCCAGTTCGCTTTCGTTGTCCACGTTTACCTTGCAGACCTTGATGTCGTCCCGTTCTTCCGCGATTTCATCCACGATGGGGGACAGCATTCTGCAGGGGCCGCACCAGGCTGCCCAGAAGTCGATGAGAACGGGCTTTTCGGATTTAACAGCTTCGGTTTCAAAATTTTCCTTGGTAAGTTCGATAATCATAGTAAATATCCTTTCTTTTTGTTCGGTTTTATCATATCCCGTCCGGGGATTCTTTATCCGTGAATCACCCGGTCGGCAACGATTGTTTTGATGACACTGATCTCACGGTCAAACACTGTGAAATCCGCCCGGAGTCCCGGCTGTACGGCACCTCGGTCGGTCAGTCCCATGATCCGCGCAGGTGTGGTGGTCAGCATATACACCGCATCGTGAAGGGGGACTTGTGCCAGATTCACCATGGTGCGGATCCGCAGATCGCAGGTGGCGACAGATCCGGCAAAGGCTGAGCGGTCGGTGAGCTTGGCAACGCCGTCTTCCACAATGACGGGGAGTCCGTTGTCCAGCGCTCCCAGTACACTCTCGCCGGGACCCATTCCGGCCGCACGCATGGAGTCGGTGACAAGGGCAATTTTCTCCCGTCCCTTGAATTTCACCACGTATTTCAGCAGTTCTGCGGGCAGATGGGATCCGTCTGCGATGATTTCCACGGTCATGCCGTCCAGATAGTACGCCGCTTCCAGCACGCCTGCCACCCGGTACGCGTTGACCCGGTGGACGGTGCTCATGCAGGAGTAGAGGTGGGTGATGTGGGTGAATCCCTTACGGAATGCCTCCTCGGTTTCGGAGAAAGTGGCGTCCGTGTGCCCGATGCAGGGGAGAATTCCCCGCGCCGTCAGGTTTTTCGCGAATTCTCCGGCACCGTCCAGCTCGGGTGCGGCGGTCCAGCGTAGAATCTTGTCGGATGCGGCGAGGATTTCGTCGGTTTCGGCGGTATCGAAGGGATGGATGAACCGGTCTTCCTGCGCGCCTTTCTGGGAAGACGCCAGATAGGGTCCTTCCAGATGCAGACCGGGCAGATCGGGGATATCGTCAAATTTTTTCGCTTCTTCGAATGCCGCCGCTGCCTGCACGATCCGGTCACGGTCAACGGAGGTTGTGGTAGGCAGAATTGTGGTCGCTCCGTGGATTCCGTGCATCCGCGCCGCTGTGTGATAGGCTTCGGGGGTTCCGTCAAGGAAATCCGCGCCGCCCGCACCGTGGGTGTGAATGTCGATCCATCCGGCCGAGAGATAGTTTCCGCCGCAGTCGATCACGCGGTCCGCAGGCAGGTTCTCTTCCGTCACTGCCGAGATGACACCGTCTTCGGTATAGAGATTCTTCTCCGTTTCGCATCCGTCAGGGGTGACAAGGATCAGGTTTGTGTATTTTGTCTTCATATTGTTTATAAAGCAGGGGTTGTTTCCGCGCCGCCGCTTTCCATGGAGCGGATCAGTGCATCGATGACGTAAACCGGGTACACCACTTCCTCGGGGGTCTGGCGGACGTGATTGTTCCGCAGCATATCCGCCATTTCAAGAAGCTCCGCCATGTAGTAGTCACCGGCGAGGTTCACTTCCTGACACTTGACGCCGTAGCCGCCCAGATATGCGGTAATGGAGTAGCCCGCGCCGAAGTATGCGGTCACATCATAGTCGGGATAGTGGAGGATTGCGTGAACGCCGTCCTTCTTTTCCCTGGCTTCCACGGATGTGATGTGCTGACCGAACACTTCCGTGATCATCTGCACCAGATGCTGGGAATAGAACCAGAAGTTGCCGTAGTCGTTGACCAGATTGACGGGGGCCGTTACATGACCTCCGCTGACCTTCGCAGCGTTGTCCCGGACGAACTTCGCCATGTTCACGGTACCTTCCGCGCCTGCCAGAGAGGATCCGCCGCAGAGAAGCAGATTTTTCTCCTTCACGATGCGGACGACTTCTCCGGCATCTTCCACGGAAGCGGTGATGGGCTTGTCCAGCCAGATTTTGCATCCCGCGTCCATGTAGGGTTTGGCATATTTCAGATGCACGCCGCCGTGACGGGAGGTGACCATGATACCGTCCACCTTGCCGAGAAATGCGTTCGGATCGTCGGTGAAGCAGGTGACGGCTGTCTTTTCCGCGATGGCTGCGTTGGATTTTTCATCCCCGCACACGCCGATCAGCTCGATATCCGGGAATTTCCGCTCACCGGATTTGGGAGCCAGCACGGAGGCAAATCCCATGGCGTGGCTGTTTTCGCTGCCGATGATAGCAATTTTATACATAGCAGCCTCCTCAGCACCAGGTGGGCATGGGATTCTGTGCGTGGATCAGCTCGATGACACGGATCTGCTGAAGGAGCTTTTCCGGCTTGATGAGAAGATCCGCGCCGTCAGTCAGGTGATCGTACAGATTTGCGTAGAACTTTGCCGGTGCATAGTCGAAGGGAGAACCGGACATATCCTCCTCGAATTCGTTCCAGTTCAGCTTTTCGGAGCAGTACGCCGGGGACAGTCCGTCCGCCTTGGTCAGGGGCTCGAAGGTGAATTTCGGCATTTCGCATTCATCGAAATACTTCCACTTGATCTTGGACAGAGTTGCGGTGAGAGAGCCTCTGGAGCCGTGGATCCGGTATGTGAAATCGTTGTAGGCATCCGCCGGGCTGATTTCCAAATCGATCAGCGGTCTGCCGGGGGCGGTGAGGATGACCTTTGCATAGTCTTCCGCATCCCCTGCCGAGTTGATCCGCTTGAGAACGGAGAATACGTTCGGCATTTCTTCGGTATCGAGAAGCTGCAGTGCCTGATCCAGCGGGTGCGGTCCGGTGTTCAGCAGGCATCCGCCGTAGTATCTGCGGGAGGTCTGCCAGTCCCATCTGCGGGAGTATCCGGAGAAGTGAATGGTGATCTGGGCGATATCCCCCAGCTTGCCGGAGTCGATGATCTCGCGGATTCTGGTGAAATACGGCGCCACACGGGACTGCTGGAACACGGTGAGGGTCACGTCGTTTTCCTTTGCCGTGCGGATCATGTCCTCGCATTCGATTGCGAACTTGGAGAAGGGCTTCTCGGACACCACGTTCTTTCCGTGACGGAGTGCGTCCATGGTCACGGGATAGTGGAGATAGGAGAAGGTGGAGTTGACAACCACATCGATATCCTTCCGCTGCAGAAGCTCACGGTAGTCCTCGTACACGTCGCATCCCGGGTATTCTTCTCTGGCACGGACGCGTCTGGCTTCGATTTTGTCGGAGACAGCGACCACGTTGTACCGTTCACGTCCGGCTTCGGTGAGGAAGTACTTCCCGTGAATATCCCGGCCGCTTCGTCCCTGACCGATGATGGCAACATTCAGCTTTTTCATGTTGTTTTCCTTTCCGTTTGATGGTTATAGATAAATATATGATTCCGTTACAGAAGATCCGCGCCGCTGTCGCTGTCAACGTACATGACGGCATGATCGTGGAGCCGCATGATGGTTGCGGGACAGTCCTCGCTGATCCGTTCGCTGACGGTACGGGTGACCGCTTCCCTCTTGGTTTTCGCAGGCACGGAGCAGAACATGGCCTTCGCCTTTGTAAGTGCCGGAATGGTGAGGGACAGGGCGTGGGTGGGAACGTCTTCCAGATCCGGGAAGCATCCGTCGTGCACCTGCTGCATCCGGCAGACCTCGTCCAGCGGCACCTTCTTGATCATGCAGTCGTCGTTGAACTGTGCGATCCACGGGTCGTTGAAGGCGATATGTCCGTTTTCTCCGATGCCCAGGCACACGATATCCGTGGGGTATTCCTCCAGCAGTGCGGTATATCTGGCGCATTCCGCCTCGATGTCTTCCTCAAATCCGCGGATGCAGAAGATGTTTTTAAAGGGCAGTTTTCCGAAAATATGATCGTACAGATAGGTGACGAAGGTCTGGGGATCACCTTCCGCCAGTCCGATATATTCGTCCATGTGGAAGGCGTTGACTCTCGTCCAATCGATTCCCTCAGCCGCGCACAGTGCCTCCAGCGTTTCGTTCTGGGACGGCGCCGCCGCAAAAATCATGTTGACTTCTTCCTGTCCGGCAAGCAGCTTCCGCAGACAGTCCGCGATGTCACGTCCTGCCATGTCGCCCATTTCCCTGCGGGTTTCACAGATCTGTACGGTCAGTTTGTCCTTGGTGATGGTTTTCAGCATGTCACACCTCATAAGTAAATCCCGCAAATCCGAACGGGAGAATTTCGCTCAGTTTTATCCTGTTTCCGTCGGCACATCCCGTGCAGTTCACAAACCGGATGTTCTTCGGCTCGTCCGCAAGGGTGATAACCGGCTCGTCAATGGCGTCCTCGAACACGTTCCAGAGACCCACTGCCTTTTCCATCTCATCCTCCGCCGTCATGATGTATGCATCGGGACAGTCGGTGATCATGGCGGATACCGGACGGCGGGAAATCCATCCGCCGATTTCATACAGCTCACGCTGGCGGTCGTAGTTCCGGAAGAACCGGGTACCTTCATTGGGAACGGCATGGAAGGGACAGACAGCAAACCGCTGACCTTCGGCGTTTTCGTGCCGGGCGATCCCGGAGTCCGCCGGATCAGAACCTGTGTCAATTCCCCGTTTTCTCAGGATATCTGCAGCCGTCAGATCGAGGACTGCACCGTTTTTCAGCTCAGCTTCGGGGATGTACTTTGCGTTTTCGCCGAAGACCACCGTAATTCCGCTATCAAAGGACACGGGAACGGAGGCATCGGTGAGATACGCTGTGGTCAGTCCCCGGAACTGCTCGTATGCGGTCAGGTTGCCCGCTGCGGGATCCTCCTCCGGCAGATCCGCTCCTGCGAACAGACTGCGGAATTCCCACGCACGGAATCCGGTCTGTATCCTGCCGGCAAACAGTTCCGTGATCTGCTCAGCAAGGGCGCGGTTTTTCACGTGCTTGTCAATGAAGCCGTGCTCCCACCGTGCGGGCTTGCCGTAGTCCATCATATATTTCTGAATGCCGGTAAAGTTCCCGTCCGCCCGGAGAATCTGGTCGAAAATCTCAAGATAGGCGGCAGGGCAGGCGGTTCTGGGTCTGGGGTAAACATCGCCCTCCGCCAGAACCTCGGCATTGGTCTTTTCTTTCCATTCCTTTGCGAAATGTGCGATCATCCGCTCGGTGGTGATGACCGTGGTCAGGTCACGGGTGCATTTTGCCCAGTAGGGCGCGCCGATCAGACGGACATAGGGTCTTGTGTTCCCCGCCAGTGCGGATGTGATTTCCATGAAATCGGAGCCGTCCAGATCCACCACGGAGGGTGCGGTGCAAAGCCCGATCCGGCATTCGGGATTGACGGCATCCACCGCTTCCCGGATTTCCCGTGCCAGTCTCAGCATATCGCCGCCCATCAGCTGCTGCCAGATCTCCCGGTACCGGCTTGCCGATCCGGTGAATACCTTCTTCGCAATCTCCTCCCGGGTCAGGGTTTCTCCTGCCATCTCACAATATCGGCGGATATGGTCTTCGCACATACATCCGGCAAAGGTTCCGTCGCCGTGGGAGGACATACGCCAGTCGTCATCAAGGAGGATCAGCTTCGCACCGGCTTCTGCGGCATTGGCTGCCCAGATGCACACATCCCGTCGGAAGTTCTCATCGGCACAGCAGAATCCGCCGTCGGCTTTCCTGCCGTTGATGCTGGTGAAGGGGGTGTAAACCGTTTCAATCACCGGTCCCCAGCCGTGGCCCATGGTCTCGCCGAGCCACACGCCAACGTCAAGTCCCGTGTTCTCGTAGTCCCGGATGCACTCCTTCATCCGGTCCAGCTGAATCTCCGTGTCGATCCTTCCGTCCCGGAATGCACGGTTCACCGCCAGAAGCACGCGATCAGCTCCCGCACGTTTCAGCTCGCTCAGAGTGTCGTCCCTGTCGAAATCATCCCGCAGCATTACGGGGATTGTCACACTGTACATACCTGCCTCCTGACCTTTTTTCTTATTATAGCATACACGGCTGATTTTTGCCATATTTTTTAGATATTTTCACGAAAAATTCCCCGAAAATGCGGAAAACTCCGTCCCCATGGCAGTCCCGCGGAGACGGAGCAGTCGTTCATTTGTCTTCCACCAGACGGGTTTTGTCCAGTCTGACGGTTTTGAAGTAGATGATGGTCAGCGCACTGCACAGGAGCCAGCCTGCGGGATAGCTCATGGCGATGGGCAGAACGGTATTGGAGATGAAATTGGATACCACAAACAGGTACACCTGACGGAATGCCACAAACGATACGAGCATGATGATCATGGGAACCTTGCTGTTGCCGGCACCTCTCAGTGCACCGGACAGGATCTGGTTGGCACAGCACAGCACGTAGAAGGGAGAAATCCACCGCAGCAGCATGGTGCCGTACTCAATGATCAGCGGCTCATCGTTGAAGAATTCCACCAGATAGGGTGCAAAAATCATGATGGGAATGAGACAGATCAGCGTACACAGGGTCGCCATCACCATTGATTTGCGGATTCCCTCATATGCACGATCCACCTGATTCTTCCCCAGATTCTGACCGACGAAGGTTGTGGATGCCAGCGCGATGGACTGCATGGGCATGAACATCAGCTGGTCAATCTTGGCGTATGCCGTCCAGCCGCCCATGAATTCCTTGCCGAAGAAATTGATGTAGGACTGTACAAATACATTGGAAAATGCGGTGATGGTCATCTGGATGGCTGCGGGAATGCCCACCTTGATGATTTTCGCCATCATATCCCAGTGCACCTTCAGATGGGACGGATAAAACCGGATGCAGGTGTCCGTCCGCAGAAGCGTGAGGATGCAGAGGACAGCGGAAACACCCTGGGAGAGAACGGTCGCATAAGCCACGCCTGCCACGCCCATGTGGAACACGATGACGAATACCAAGTCAAGTACCGTGTTCAGAACGGCGGATACGACCAGGAAGTAAAACGGTCTCTGGGAGTCACCCACTGCACGGAGGATACCGGATCCGATATTGTAGAACATCAGTCCGACAATACCGGAGAAATAGATGGTCAGGTATCTCCGGGCTTCCGGCAGAACATCGTCGGGCGTGTTCATCAGATCAAGCATGACGGGCGTCATAATGATTCCCACCGCTGTGAAAACCACTGCCAGCACGATCGTCATGACGATGCAGGTGTGGACGGTGTCGTGCACCCTGTCATATTTCCGTGCGCCGTAATACTGGGAAATGACCACGCCGGCACCGCTGGACAGACCCATGAAAAATCCGATGAGCATATTGATGATTGGTCCCACGGATCCCACGGCGGAAAAGGCTTCTCCGCTGACATAATTGCCCACCACCCAGGTATCCACTGTGTTGTACAGCTGCTGGAACAGATTTCCGATCAGCAGCGGCAGGGCAAACAGGATGATATGCTGAACAATATTGCCCTCGGTCATATCCACATCCCTGCGACGGCCGCCGAACAGAAGCCGCATCGTTTCACCGAATTTCATAGGATCGTCCTCTTGAATTATTGAAATTTTCGTTGCTGTTTATAATAATACACCTTTTATAGGTTTTCGTCAAGTATTTCGGCGTATTTCTTGTGAAAATTTGACAAAGCTTTATTTTTCACAAACCACTTGACAAGTTCGGAGTGTGGTGCTATAATACCTTTATACAATAATTTCTGACTATTTCAAACAAGTGAGGCCGTTATGACTTACAGAACAAGAGAAGCCCTCGCATGCGAGGTATATCGAATGTTCGCCGCCCGGATTTTCCGTCGGGCGTTTTAAGTCACGCTGTTGTCACTTTTGTGCAGAGGAAAGTCCGGATCATTCATGAAGATGAGGGTTCCGGGCTATTTTTGTGTGGAGGTATCATTTTGATCGAGCTGTGTCATGTAACCAAGACCTTCCAGACCGACCACGCCTCCGTGGAAGCGGTGCGGGATGTGTCCCTGACCATTGAAAAGGGCGACATTTTCGGCATCATCGGTCTCTCGGGCGCCGGCAAATCCACGCTGGTGCGGTGCATCAATTTTCTGGAAGTTCCCACGTCCGGTGAAGTGAAATTCAAGGGAACGTCCCTGTCTTCCCTCTCCAAGAAGGAGCTGCTGGAAACCCGCCGTTCCATTTCCATGATCTTTCAGGGCTTCAACCTGCTTTCCCAACGTACCGCGCTGAAGAATGTGTGCTATCCCATGGAGATCGCCGGGGTTCCCAAGAAGGAGGCAGTCGCGAAAGCGAAGGAACTGCTTGAAATCGTAGGTCTGGGCGACCGGATGAACAACTATCCCGCTCAGCTGTCCGGCGGTCAGAAGCAGAGAGTGGCAATTGCCCGCGCCCTCGCCATGAATCCCGAGGTTCTGCTGTGCGACGAAGCCACTTCCGCCCTCGACCCCAACACCACCCGTGCCATTCTGGATCTTCTGGCGGAGATCAACAAAACCATGGGCGTCACCATCATCGTCATCACCCATGAAATGAAGGTTGTGGAACAGATCTGCAACAAGGTAGCGGTTCTGGATCGCGGCTCCGTTGCGGAAACCGGTTATGTGAAGGATATCTTCATGGCACCCCAGTCCGCCGTTGCAAGGGATCTGATTCTTCCCAAGGGATCGGAAGCCATGTCGGCTCCGGAAGGCAGGATCATCCGTCTGGTCTTCAACGGAAGCCAGTCCGATGAGCCCATCATTTCCGGTCTGTCCATTGAATGCCGTACGGCTGTCAGCATCCAGGCAGCGGACACCAAGCTGATCGGAGACAAGATGTACGGACAGATGCTTCTCAGACTCCCCGAGGACGAAGGCTCCGTTCAGCGGATCTACAATTATCTCGGCACCCGAGGCATTACGTTTGAGGAGGTGAAGGTATAATGGAATTCCTTCAGACCCTTTTCGGGAACGGCAATCTGGCCATGTACGGTGAGGCGATTCTGGATACCCTGAAGATTACCCTCGTCAGCACCCTTCTCGCCTACCTCATCGGCATTCCTCTGGGCGTTCTGCTCTACGTCACCTCCAAGGACAGCATCATGCCCAATCCCCATGTGAACACCGTTGTGGGATATGTGGTCAACATCATCCGCTCCGTGCCGTTCATGATCGCACTGGTCATGCTCCAGCCTCTGGCGAAGATCACCGTAGGCTCCATGATCGGCGACAATGCCTTCATCTTCTATCTGGTGATCGCATCCGGTCCCTTCATCGCACGTATGGTGGAATCTTCCCTCAAGGAAGTGGATCTGGGCGTCATCGAGGCGGCTCAGTCCATGGGCTCCGGCAACTGGCAGATCATCTGGAAGGTTCTTCTCCCCGAAGCAAAGCCTTCCCTGATCACCGGCAGTGCCATCGCCATCACCACCATTCTCGGCTACACCCCCATGGCTCAGCTGGTCGCAGGCGGCGGTCTGGGTCAGCTGGCAATCCAGTACGGTCTGTACCGGTACGACAAACCCATCATGTATATCTCATCCCTGCTTCTGATTCTCCTTGTCCAGATCTTCCAGGAAGTTCTCAGCCGACTGGCAAGACACTCCGACAAGCGGATCCGCGGCAAATGATATATAAAATAATTCTGAAAAGGAGCAAAATCATGAAGAAAATTCTCGCTCTCGTTCTTGCGGCAGTTCTCTGCACCTTCGCGTTCGTTTCCTGCGGCGCGTCCGACGACAAGACCATCACCGTAGCGGCAAGCTCCACTCCCCATGCGGAAATCCTGGAGCAGTGCAAGCCCATCCTTGCCGAAAAGGGCTACACCCTTGACATCAAGGTAATGTCCGACTACATCACTCCCAACACCGCTACCGACAGCGGCGACGTGGATGCCAACTACTTCCAGCATCAGCCCTACCTGGATTCCTTCAATGCGGAAAAGGGTACCAAGCTGAGCACCGTTGTCAAGGTTCACTACGAACCCCTCGGCATCTACGCAGGCACCTCTTCCTCTCTCGATCTGGCTGACGGCGCGGTTGTTATCATCCCCAACGACCCCACCAACGGTGCACGCGCTCTCCTTCTTCTGGAAGCAAACGGTCTGATTGAACTGAAGGACGGCGTTGGCGTAAACGCTACCGTAAAGGACATCACCTCCAATCCCAAGAACCTTGACATCCGTGAAATGGAAGCTGCTCTGATCCCCGGCGTGCTCTCCGAAGCTGCCATCGGCGTAATCAACGGCAACTATGCAATCGGTGCAGGTCTGAAGGTTGCTGACTCCCTGGCACAGGAAGAAGCTGACTCCGAAGCTGCTCAGACCTATGCGAACATCCTCGTTGTCAAGGAAGGTCACGAAGACGATGAAAAGATCAAGGCTCTGGCCGACGCTCTTCTCACCGACGCAATCCGCGACTACATCAACAACTCCTACGAAGGCGCGGTTGTTCCGATCTTCTGAGATCGCATCTTCTAAGCAATTCTGACAACAAAAGCACTTATGAGCTGTACATCCTGCACAGTCATAAGTGCTTTTTCTTATTTCAGTTTATTCCGCGAAAAATTCTTCCTCCACCCGGGCGCACAGCCAGTGGTACACCGGCAGATGCAGCTCCTGTACCCGGTAGGTCTCGCAGTCGTCCGCATGAATGGCGATATCCGCAAGATCATCCAGCCTGCAGGGGCGGTTTCCGGTGAGGGAGATCACCTTTACCCCCATGGCTCTGGCGATTTTCGCGGCGTTGACCACGTTCTTCGAGTTTCCGGAGGTGCTGATGGCGATGAGGCAGTCCCCGGCTTTTCCCATGGCGTACAGGGTCTGGGCATACATCATGGACGGTTCCACGTCGTTGACAAATGCCGTCAGCAGTGCGCTCTGGGAATGGAGGGACACGGCTGCAAGTCCACACTGGAGATTGTCAGCCAGAAATTCCCCGTCATCGGGAAATGTTTCCTTCAGTTTTCCGCGGAATTCTCTGTCCACCGGGCGTTTTTTCAGAAATCCCTTCATCAGCTCACCAACGATGTGGTCGGAGTCCGCCGCGCTGCCGCCGTTGCCGCAGGTGAACAGGCATCCGCCGTTCCGGTAGGTTTCAATGATGAGATCCGCCGCTTTTTCGATTTCCGTACTACAGTGTGCGAGTCCCGGATACCGGGCGGTCAGTTCTTTGATGGTTTCCATTGGTTTCACTCTCCTTGTCTGTCGATGGAGATGGCAAGGGACAGTGCCGCCAGATCTCCCAGATTCTCCCCAAGCCCGGCAGGAACCACCTGCACCGCATCCAGGGAGGGCGCCAGGCATTCTTCTGCCATCACCCGTTCCATGGCGGGAATCAGCAGATCCGCGCTCCGCTGGAAGATGGATCCGATGACAATCCGCTCAGGGTTGAGGATATCCACAAGGAGGGACAGTCCCCGTCCCAGCATCTCGCCGCACCGGGCGTACACCTGCTTTGCGGTTTCGTCCCCTGCATATGCCGCTTCCGCCACGGATTTTGCGGTGACGGTGTCAAGCTCAGCAAAGGACTTGCAGTATCCGGTGGATTTGCCCTGCTGGAGAAGCTCCGTAGCCGCGGTTTTTGCCGACTGTGCGATGCCGCCGCCGCTGCAGAATCCCTCAAAGGATCCCTGCTTGCCGTAGCCCACGGGACCGAACCGTTCCAGTCTCATGTGACCCACTTCCCCGGCGTTTCCGTTAGTGCCGTTGTACAAGCGTCCGTCCAGGATGATCCCCGCGCCCAGACCGGTGCCGAAGGTGAGGAAAATCATGTTTTCGCATCCCCGTCCCGCGCCGAAGGTCCATTCCGCCAGAGCGCAGGCATTGGCATCGTTGCACAGCACTGCGGGCAGATTCAGCCGCTCCCGGATCCTGTCCACGATTTTGATATTGTCCCATCCGGGCAGATTGGGCGGGGACTGGATGATGCCGAGCTTCGGATCGAGGGGGCCTCCGCAGCTGATGCCCACGGATACCGCCTCTTCCGTTCTGATATTTTCGGCTTCGGTGAGGATCTGCTCAAGAGTTTCCGCGACGGTTGTGGTGGGGAATTTCACTTTTTCAAGAATATTCCCCTCTCCGTCCCCCAGAACCACGGCGCATTTCGTCCCCCCGATGTCGATTCCGATGTATTTTTTCATTTTTTCAGCCTTATTCCAGGAAATCACATTCTTTCACGTCGTCCCCGAAGATGAAGGTCTTCACCTGTCCGGGCGCAAACTCAGTCTCAAAGGATCTGCCCATTACGTCAACGGTGCAGGTTCCGGAGCCGCCGGAGGCACGGTAAGCACGGAGCACCAGAGCATCGGAGTCCTCGTGCTTCTTCACGGCTGTGACAATCACGCCGGGATCGGACACGCGGATGCCGGTGAACTCGCAGGACAGCTTGCCGCGATGGAAGGTTTCCATGACCACAAAGGGGACAGTGTTGATCTCCCTTGCAAAGCGGATGGTTTCGATATCGTTTTCGTAGGGCATGATACCGTAAGTGAATTCGTGGATGCCCTGATCCATGTAGATGCAGAAATCGTCGCGGACTCCGTAGTGATCGGCGAAAATGGCGCCGCGCAGTACGGTCAGGCGCAGTTCGTTTCCTTCCGCGGAGTAGCTGTATTTGGAATCGTTGACCGCCGCAAGTCCGGTCTTTCCGTCGGTCAGCGTCACCCAGGACTGGCAGGTCTGTTCACTTCCGTCGGTGGGACGCTCAATCTTGCCGAAGGGGATTTCACAGGTGCTGACGGGTGTTTCCGCATTCACGGGCAGAGCGAACTTCAGCATCCGATGCTTTTCGTGGAAGTCGATGCGGCACTTGACGGTGATCTTCGGGGAGCCTGCGGTGATGGAGTAATCCCGGATCACAGAGGAGTTTTCGCCCCGGGCGATGCATCGCATGGTGGATCTGACAGGTCCCTGCTCGATGGGGGTGCAGGAGCCGGTCGTGAAGGTTTCCGCCAGTTTCCGGAACTCGGTGATGCCGTGGGACCAGGTGTCGGAGTCGGTTTCGTCCATGAGAATGGTGCGGGAGGGTGCGCTCATCAGCTGTTTTCCCGTCCGCTTATCGGTGATGCCGGTCAGCTCGCCGTTTGCCGGATCGAATTCCAGCTTCACGCAGTCGTTTTCAAGTGAGGTATCGGTGCAGATGAAGGGATTTTCGTATTCGGGTCTGCCGCCTTCAAAATACATCCGGTAGACGCGGTAGCCGAGAGCGGGAATTTCTGCAATGAATCCGGTTTCCCACTTGTCGTCTCCGCCGTTGGTTCTGGAGGCGCGTACTTTCTGGATTACCACGGCCTTGCCGCCGCAGTCGGTGATCCGCAGAGGATTGTCACGGACGGGTACGAAGGTTTTCACCGACCACGGATGGGAGTTGAATACCACCACGGGCGTGCCGATGCCTTCCGCGTTCCATGCCGCACCCCAGCCCCGCTTTGCCGCACGGGAATCGCAGTCGCCGATGGTGTCGATGTTCCAGGAAATCTGCTGGAGAGCAAAGTTGATATTCCGGTCTGCGATTGACTGTGTTTCACCGTGCTGGATCGCCGCGTCGTCGTAGGCTTCCCGGATGCTGCATCCGCCGAGGATATCGTGGAACTGGTTGAACAGGGTGTTCTTCCAGCCCCGTTCCAGCTCGGTCGTGGGATATGCCGTTCCCATGAGATGCCCGGAAAGCACCGCGTATTTTTCCGCCGCGATCAGGGCGTTTTCGCTCTTTCTGTTGTTCTGCTTGATCATGGAGCAGGCGCTGTAGCATCCCTTTGCGTGGAACTGCAGATCACCCTTCACGGTATGAGCGGGTGTGACTGAGTCGAAATACTCCTCTGCGGTGGAATAGACATAGTCAGCGTCAAGCTCCCTGTGCATCCGGTCAAGCAGCTCGAAGGTTGCGCCGCCGCCGTGGTTTCCAATGCCGTAGAACGCCATCATGGCGTGTTCCGATGCCATTTCCTTCACTCTGCCGAAGCAGTCGAAGGCACCGTAGTCAATATTATAGCGGATCGGGATCCGGTAGGTGGGGATTCGCGTGCCGCTGACATCCTCCCACCAGAACAGGCTGTCGGGTACATCGGGCTTTTCGTGAGGACCGGGACGCATGAAAATGTACGCCTCCATGCCGCTGTTTTTCAAAATGGTGGGCAGGGATCCGTTGTGACCGAAGGAGTCCACGTTGTAGCCCACTTTTGCGATTTTGCCGAAATTGTCCCGGAAGAACCGCTGGGATACAAGACCGTGGCGTGCAAAGGATTCGCCGGAGGGGATGTTGCAGTCGGGCTGGATGTACCAGCCGCCGGTGATGCTCCATCTGCCTTCCGTTACCCGCTGACGGATTTCCTCGAACATATCCGGGTCGCTGTCGCGGATCCATTCGTAATAAGCGGCACAGGCGGAGGTGAATTTGAAGTCCGGGAATTCTTTCATCCGGTCAAGGGCGGAGCGGAAGGTTGCCTTCACTTCCATGTAGCCTTCATGCCACTGCCACAGCCACACGGGGTCGAGATGGGCGTTGCCGATAAGATGTATTTTCATGTTGTACTCCTTATTTTGTCAGTTTTACGGTAGCGATCTTCCACTTGGTCAGTGTCAGGCGGATTTTTCCGTCGGTCACGGGAAGCTCTTCGATGAGTCTGCCGTCGATATGGGTGAGGGATGCTTTGGTGTATCCCTCAGGAAGGGTAATTTCTCCGGTTTCGGTGTCGTCGGAGCAGTTCCACAGACGGAATTCCATGCCGTCAGCCAGCTTGTTTGCGGTGGAGAAAATGAAGCTGTTCTCCGGCAGTTCCAGACCGACGGGATAGGTCTTGCCGGTGACGTCTTCCGCTGTTACAGTGACCACATCCGTGCGGAACGCGTCTTCCAGACGGATCAGACCGGAGTCCGCCTTCTTCACAGGAGCAATCAGGTATTCGAATTCGTGAGTGCCGATCAGCTGGCCGTCCGGTTCACCGTTGGTACCCACGGTCTTCCGGTAGCAGCGCAGGAGGGTGATATCCATGTCGCCGTTTTCATACACCGCACATTCGTGGAGACCGTATTTCGAGATGAACGCCAGTCCCGCTTCCCCGTTTGCCTTGACCACAACCCCTTCGGTTGCTTTTTCGGCTACGGCGGTTTCCTTCCAGTCGGCGGTATCGGGATCGGATCCGGTTTTTCTCTCCACAAGAGCAAATGCCTGGGATGCCTTGTAGCTGTCGCCGAGAATTCCGGTGGGCAGTCTCAGCTTCAGACGGTGATCCTTTGCCCTGTTGTCCACAATGGTCTTCACCTGCACGTACTTTTCGGTGCGGTACAGGGTGACTTCGTGGATCACGGGACAGTCCACGGTTTCTTCCGCACGGCGTGTGCCGAAGTTATGACGGTCAATTTCGACGGGCAGGCGCAGGTTCACATGGATCCGGAAGGTGGCGGCGTTGATGCTGTTCTCACACTTTTCCACGGAAACCACGGTCTGGGTCACAATTCGGTCGATCTTCGGGGAGCAGTGGAACCATCCGTCGCCGATTTCCCCGTTGTCCATAAGAGTAAGCAGATTGTCGGCGGTGTATCCGGTTTCCTTGTCGGTAAGGGACACGGTGCCGTTCGATTCGTTGACAGTGAGAATGAGCCACTGATTCTCCGCAGTATATGCGGTGCCGGACAGCTTTTCCAGATACCGGGTAGGCTTGTCGGAGGGACGGACTTCCAGATCGGTGTATCCGCTGGGCAGGAGTTCCGTTTCGATGTGGATGGTATACACATCCTCGTGTCCGTAGGTGGTGATGTCGCGGATGCCGTAGGGGACTTCCGTGCCGTCGGCGGTGTACAGCTTGAACGCACACACATCTTCGTATCCGAAGGGCTCGCTGTATTTGTTCCAGTTTTTCGGCAGGCGCAGATCGCAGCGGATCATCTTCTTCATCCGGTACGGCAGAGGATTATAAATCCGCAGAATCCGGGCGGGTCTGCTGTCGTCCGCAATCTTCACGGGTGCGGCAAAGGAACCGTCACGGAGGGAATATTCCACGCGGCTCATGATTTCGTCGAGAATCAGGCGGGACTGATCGAACCGGTGCATCATATCCCGGTGAACCTGGTCGATGGAGCATCCGCAGATGGAATCGTGGGGGTGGTTCTGAATCAGGTACTTCTGCGCCAACTTCAGGAAGCCGTCCCGGGATCTGCTCATGCCGCAGGCGTACAGCGGCTGTACGATTTTCTCAAGGCGTGTCTGAATGATATCGTTTGCCTTCTTGATGGGATAGCGGCTGGAGAGCACGTTGGTAATCAGGTGGGCATATCCGCCGGGCAGTTTTGTGGTTTCGTTCAGTTCTCCGTCACGGAAGGGCAGCTGATCCTTGTATTCATCCACGGCGCGGCAGAACTCAGCGATATCGGTGTGGTAAACCTCCGCATCCGGGAACACCTTCTGCAGTGCCTTCACGTAGGTGGGGGAATCCGCGTGCCAGTTGTTGTGATCCAGTGCATCCAGATACATGACCACGGGTATATTGGCCTCGTCCGCTCTTGCGGTGACGTACTCCCGAATCCTCTTCACGATTTCTTCCTCGGGCACACCTTCCGCAGGTCCTGTGGTTCGCGCGCCCACTTCGGTGAAATCGCTGTATCCTTTGGCGTCTTTCAGCTTGAACGTACGCACATCGGTACCGTCGGGAGAACGCCAGCGGAAGTGCATCGGCACGTTGTGCTCGTTG
Organism: Clostridia bacterium; assembly: GCA_017407225.1. GTDB lineage: Bacteria > Bacillota > Clostridia > Oscillospirales > CAG-272 > UMGS1696. Next base: position 31,975 of record JAFQWY010000284.1, read on the forward strand.
GTTCCCCGTCCCAGTACGGCGTGATGGATGTTCATGCCGTCGAAAATCTGGGGCATCTGGGCGATATGTCCGAAAATATCGCAGATGTAGCCTTCGCATGACGGTTCCACGCCCCATCTGTGACAGATTTCCCTGCCGATCTGCAGATTCCGGATCAGGCTCTCACCGGAGATGATGAATTCGTCGGGCATACAGTACCAGGGGCCGATCACGATTCTGCCGTCTTTGATATACTTTGCCAGACGCGGCTCCAGATCGGGGGCAATTTCCAGAATGTCTTCCAGAACAATGGTCTGTCCGTCAAAATGAAACACGCCGTAGTCGTCCCGCCGGTCCAGTCCGTCCAGCATCAGATCCGTCATTTCCACCAGACGATGGCGGAAGCCCTGGAAGGTCTGATACCATTCCCTGTCCCAATGGGTGCCGGAATACAGAAATATCTTCATATTCACTCTCGCTTTCTGTAATTTTTTGCTGTCCCTGTTTTCGCAGTTTCTTGTCAATATTATAGCAAATTCACGGGGATTGTCAAGGGGATTTTGTTCATTCGGCGGAATTTTGCCCTTGATTCCCGTCATATGGTGTGCTATAATAGATCAACAACAATTTTTCGGCAAATCAGGTGTTTATTATGAATCAGGAAAACAAAGCCCGGCTTCTGCTGGCGCTTTCCATGGGCATTTTCGGCACACTGGCACCCTTTGTGCGGAACATTTCCGTCTCCTCCGCCGAGCTTGCCCTGTACCGTGCGGCACTGGCATCCGTCCTCATCGGCGGCTGGCTTCTGCTGGCGGGCAGAAAAATCCCATTTGACAAAATCAGGAAATCCATTCCCCTGCTGCTGTTCTCGGGTGTGGCCATGGGGATCAACTGGATCCTTCTGTTTGAAGCGTACAAGTACACCACCGTTTCCGCGGCCACTCTGAGCTACTACTTCGCTCCCTGCATCGTCACGGCGGTCTGTCCCATCCTGTTCCGGGAAAAGCTGACAGCAAAGCAGATCGTCTGCTTCCTTATGTCCACGGTGGGCATCGTTCTCATCACCGGAACCGTCAGCATCAGCGGCAGCGGCACCGATCTGATCGGAATTCTCTTCGGGCTGGGCGCGGCCGTGTTCTATGCCGCAGTGGTTCTGCTGAACAAATTCATCCGGGATGTGGACGGCATCCACCGCACGCTCCTGCAGTTTCTGGCAGCCGTGGTGACCCTGATCCCCTATGTGGCACTGACGGGAGGCGTGACGCTCGGATCCATGGACGGCATGGGCTGGATCTGTCTGCTGATCGTTGGTCTGGTTCACACGGGCGTGACCTACTGTATGTACTTCACTTCCCTGCGCCACCTGCCCGGTCAGGAAGCGGCCATTCTCAGCTACATCGATCCGCTGACCGCCGTGCTGATCTCCGTCACGGTGCTTGGTGAGACCATAACCGCTCCCCAGATCATCGGCGGCGTGCTGATTCTGGGATTCACCCTGTGGAACGAAATCCCGGCAAAAAAGAAATAGAAAAAGGCACATTCGCCCGGTGAACCGGTGAGTGTGCCTTTTGTGTCGGGTTTACAGCTTCATCTTGTTTTCGCAGTAGTGGCAGCGTGCGGTTCCCGCTTCCGCTTCACTTACTTCGAACAACTGATCAAGCTCCTGCTCCACAGTGGTGATGCATCTGGGATTGTCACATACCAGCTTGTTTTCCAGCAGATGGCTGAGATCTTCTTCGTGAAGAACAGGATCCTTCTCTGCCTCTTCCAGAAGCTTGAGAATCAGTGCCATGCGGATGTACTTTCCGTTGAGAACCTGCTTGAAATAGCACGCACGGGGATCCTTGTCCACCTTGATGCTGATTTCGTTGACGCGCGGCAGAGGATGGAGAATGCACATATCGGACTTTGCGTTCTTCAGCTTTTCGGGAGTGAGAACGTAGCTGTCCTTCAGGCGTTCGTATTCTTCCTGGCTTTCGAAGCGTTCGCCCTGGATTCTGGTCATGTAGAGAACGTCCAGATTGGGGAGAACGTCTTCCAGAGATTCGGTGCCAACGTAGGGAACTCCGTTCTTTCTCATGATATCCTTGCGGACATAGCTGGGAAGCATCAGTTCCAGAGGAGAGATGAGAACCACGCGGATGCCGGTGTAGCGGGACAGGGCGGTAATCAGGGAGTGAACGGTGCGTCCATACTTCAGGTCGCCGCAGAAACCGATGGTAAGATCGTTCAGACGACCTTTTTCGCGGTAAATGGTCAGAAGGTCGGTGAGGGTCTGGGTGGGATGTGCGTGGCCGCCGTCGCCCGCGTTGATCACGGGGATGGTCGCATTGCGGGACGCCACATAGGGTGCGCCTTCCTTGGGATGACGCATGGCGATGATATCCGCATAGCAGCTGATTACCTTCGCGGTGTCGGCAACGCTTTCACCCTTGGATGCGGAAGAGCTTGCCGCCAGGGAGAATCCCAGGCAGGATCCGCCCAGTTCCAGCATAGCCGCTTCAAAGCTCAGTCTGGTTCTGGTGGAAGGCTCGAAGAACAGGGTTGCCAGCTTCTTGCCCCTGCACTTTTCGGAATACTTACCGGGATTATCAATAATATCCATGGCCGTCCGGATCAGCTCATCGATTTCAGCCGTGGAAAGATCCGGAATATCAATTAAACTTCTCATATTTTGCCGCCTTTCTTCAGTCATTTACTCTGGTTTACGCTTACAATATGTTCATAGCCCGGAACGCTCCGCACAGACAACAAGTCCGTGGGACAAATGGACATCCTGAACGGCATGCCCACGGGTCTGAATCCCGCTCAGCGGGTCAGTCGCAGAATTCGGATACGCAGCGCTTGTATGCGGCTACCGGATCTTCAGCGGCAGTGATGGGACGGCCTACTACGATGTAGTCGGAGCCGATCTTCTTCGCTTCTGCGGGAGTCATAACGCGCTTCTGGTCGCCGATGTCGCCGTCAGCAAAACGAACGCCGGGAGTTACGGTTACAAAGTCCTTACCGCAGCGGTTGTGAACAGCTTCCGCTTCCAGGGGAGAGCATACAACGCCGTCCAGACCGGACTTCTTTGCGTTTGCGGCGTAGTGCATGACAACTTCAGCGATGTTTTCCTTGATGAGAAGGTCGTTTTCCATGGTTTCCTGGTCGGTTGAGGTCAGCTGGGTTACAGCGATCAGCAGAGGACGGGTGCCGTCGGGTCTGGTCAGGCCTTCGATTGCGGCTTCCATCATACGGCAGGTACCGGCTGCGTGGAGATTGCACATATCAACGTCCAGACGGGACAGAACTGCCATGGATTTCTTCACGGTGTTCGGAATGTCGTGGAGCTTCAGGTCAAGGAAAATCTTGTGGCCTCTTGCCTTGATTTCACGGACGATTGCGGGACCTTCCGCGTAGTACAGTTCCATACCGATCTTCACATAGGGCTTTACGTCGGTGAACTTGTCGAGGAATGCAAATACCTGCTCTGCGGATGCAAAGTCACAGGCGATGATTACGTCTCTTCCCATTATTTTCTGCCTCCAATAATATCTGTAAGATTTTCGATTCTGTATTTTTCCATGACTGCGGGGAGCTGTTCGATAATGTCCCGGCAGACGAAGGGGTTCACGAGGTTTGCGGCGCCGATTTCAACTGCGCAGGCGCCTGCCATCATCATTTCGATGACATCTTCGGCGGTGGTGATGCCGCCCATGCCCACAACGGGGATTTCAACTGCGTGCGCTACGTCCCAGACACAGCGGACCGCTACCGGGAAAATTGCACTGCCGGAGTAACCGCCGGTACGGTTTGCCAGAAGGGGCTTGCCGGTTCTGAGATTCATGCGCATACCCAGCAGAGTGTTGATGAGGCTGATGCCGTCCGCGCCCGCCTTTTCACAGGCTACGGCGATTTCGGCGATATTGCCCACGTTGGGGGACAGCTTCATGATGACGGGCTTTTTGGTAACTTCCTTGACGGCACGGGTCACTTCCGCAGCCGCTTCGGGAGAAGTGCCGAAGGACATGCCGCCGCCGTGTACATTGGGACAGCTGATATTCACTTCCAGCCAGCCCACCTGATCGCATTTGTCCAGCATTTCGGAAGTGTAGGCATAGTCTTCGATGCAGAAGCCGCTGACGTTTGCCATGACGGGCTTATTAAACACCTTTTTGAGCTTCGGAAGCTCATCGCTCATTACCTTTTCCACGCCGGGATTCTGCAGTCCGACGGCGTTTATCATGCCCGAGGTACATTCTACGATTCTCGGCGTAGGATTGCCGAATCGCGCATCCTTCGTCGTACCCTTGAAGGAGAAGGTGCCAAGGCAATTTATGTCGTAA
>JAFQWY010000285.1 GCA_017407225.1 Clostridia bacterium
CGAAACCGACCGGTATTACACCACTCTTGCGGATGTATACCGGATCGGCAAACGGTTCGACGAGGCGGCAGCGGCTCTCGAGGAAGTCCTGCCTGCGGAAAACTTTTGTCCGGAACAGCAGAAATATCTGCTCGAACTCGACCGCGGCAATACGGAAGATGCCATTGCCGGAATGCAGAAGCTGGCATTCCGCGCGATCCACGACATCGTGATTACATCGAGCTGGTACTATTCCGCATATGCGGATGATCCCCGTAAAGTGATCGGGCAGAATCTCTTCGTCATCCGCCTGCTTGAAGCAGTCACCGGAGGTGAGGCATCTCCGTTCGACCGCGATTTGTGCTATGCCTGCGAATGTATCAGTTATATGTACGCAAAAGTCGGTGATAAGGACAATGCCGTCGAACATTTCCGCCGTGCTATGAATTATGCCGCACGGTTTGATGGTATCGAAACCATGACATACACTCATCTTCCGCAGTTTTCAATGCTTGATGAAACCGGATTGGACTTTTATCCGCACGGTTCGGGCAGTCTCGCCGCGATGACCGCCGCCATTGTCGCCGGTGCCGGAGAAGAACGCCGGGAATACGCCCTCATCCGTGATGACGAGTGTATCCGGAAGATTCTCGCGAAATTCCAATAAAATCTGCTGTCGGTCGTAATCAACTACAGTAAGGAAAAGAAGCATGCCTGTGTGATTGAGAAGATGAAATAATAATACGATAAAGAGCGAACTGATTTTGATTAAATCAGTTCGCTCTTCTGTTTTTTCCCTTTATAATATAATCAGATATGATTTCGGAGAAATTGTATCATCCACTTTAATTATAGGAAATCCTGTAAACTCTCCCATCGTTCACAAAACATCAGTCTTTTCTGAGCAGCAGAGGAGTGCTGAGGATGCCCGTACGGCGCAGACGATATTCGTAAGTCCATCCCGAACCACCGGTGCTCCATGCGCCGGGTCCCTGCCAGCTATGCTTTTCATCGGCATTGTGTACGTCCCCGAAACAGTTGCGGCGGGTGATATAGGAAGTAACCGAAATCGTGTGCTGACCGGCAGTGAGTCTGCCGAGATCGGCATCGTAAGGCGGATAGGCGATGACAGCTTTCTTTTCTCCGTCTGCCTCCACGGTATTCACTGCGGCAGTATAGTGAGGAACGCGGATAACGATATCCTGCTCCTCAGCACATTCCACGGGAAGATGATAGGTCACCGCACCGCCGTAGAAAGGAAGTCCCTGCCAGGTCAGATCCGAGAAGCCCAGCGTTTCGGGCAGATCGATAACGGTCAGACGTCTGCCGGTCACCCGGACACCGAATTCGCCAAGCAGATACATAGCCTCACAATTGGATCTTTCAGCAAAGGGAAGGGTTACGCGGAGGTAATTCTCGCCCTTCTTCAGCGCAGGCAGAGCCACCTTCTGAATGGAGAGGTCCACGTAATAGCCCTCGGGCTGTGACGCAACCGGCTCACCGTTCCACAGGATGGTGCAGAGATCGGGATCCTCCAGTGCAAGGAAAGGCGCGGCATACTCGATATCGCTGTGTATGGTAAACTCAAGAGTCACGGTATGTTCGGCGGGTTTGGGTTCCACTACCCACGGCTGTGCCTTGCCGCGGGGGAAGAGCAGTTTGCGGCGCATAGCCGAATCGATCCGCAGAATATTTTCAGGACCGGTCAGTTCTTCATCATCCAGCGCATAACGGGCGGTATCCAGAAGAAGGACGTTGAGCTCGGAAAGGGAATACTTCACCATTTCGGGAAGAGCAATACCCGCGTCGGTCAGCATGGGAGCATTTTCGGGTTCAAAGCTGCTTTCCTTGTCGGTATCTTCCAGAAAAATCAGGGCAGAATCGTAGTGGAACAGGCTCAGATTGATCTGTGTCCGTCCGCCGGTATGACGATAGCAAAGGGGATTGATCTCACCGGTGACGGTGTCCCACAGCTGGGGATGACAGAGTCCTTTCACGTAGACGCGGAGATGCTGTTCTCCCGCGATATCCTTATTGTAAGGCTCGGAGCAGTGGGAAATAAACAGCCAGCGTCCGTTTGTATCCTGACGGATCTGGTGAATGAGGTTGTTGGTCAGCGCACCGCTGCGGTCGCGGAGTTCCACCGTCCGGTCTTCATACAGCGCATCCAGAATGGCACCGCGGTTGAATGCCACCTGTTTTGCCGCGTCAAAAAGTGCTCTGCCTCGGAAAGAGGGCTTGGCATCCTCATAGCGGGGCGCATCTCCCAGGAATACCAGCTTGCCGCCGGCGGCATGGAAAGCTTCCAGACGATCCAGGGTGGTGGAGCGCAGGGTTTCACATTCAGGAACGATCACCACGTCGTAGGCCATTTCTCCCACGCACAGCGGAGCACCGCCCACTGCACACTGAGCAGGCAGGGTGGATTCGCAGATAAAGTCGAAGTCAATATTGCCCTTCAGGAGCCAGGAGGTGATATTCTGGAAGTTTTCATCCAGTTTATCACGTACCAGCTGGGTCTGTTCGTTGGGACCCCAATGGAGCCAGTAGCTCTCTACAGGATGAACCACACCCACTCTGACCAGCGGCTTACCGCGGGTCAGCGCGGTGTTGACCCGACCGAAATGATCTTCCACATAGCGGTATTCCTTATACCAGGAGGACTGATAGGAGATGGAAGCCGGATAGTCCCGCTTGGCGGTACCCTTCATGGATACCCAGGACAGATGGGGCACGCGGACGGTTACACCCAGAGCAGCCTGCCAGTCGCCGTGAAGCTTGTGACCGCGGAAATCGAAGTCCCAGCCGGTTACGCCGTACAGTTCGCTCAGCATTCCGGGACGGCCGTACTGATGGACCGCGGACTGACACTGCTTGGCGGTGGTAAATTCAAAGTTTGCGCAGAGCATATCGATGCCGGGAATGCCGAACGCGCGGTAGGAGCGCATACAGTCGCCCAGTGCGGCAGTCTGGGAATGGAGGGTAGGCTCTTCCATCATATGACCGGTCAGTTCAATGCCGTGCGCGCGGCACCAATCTCCGCAGGTATCGGAAAATGCCCGGGCAAACCGTTCGGCAACATGGTCGTGGTAATGGTAGCGGGTCAGTGAAACCTTTCCGTCGGGAAGATCCCACAGCAGCTCGGGAAGATGGTCAATCAGCGATTCTCCGTAAGTCTCGCAGTAAGTATCCTCCAGATCGTCGGTCCAGGGCAGCGTAACGTTCTGTCTGCTGTCGGCAAAGGCCAGCGTACCCTTGCGGGAGAACTGCGGCTCGTCGGTAAAAATCGAGGGAATCGTCCGTCCGAATTCATCCCCTACTGTTTCCAGGTATCGCTCATGGGTCAGGGAAATAAAGCGTTCGATGGCTTTTTTGTTGAGGGTATCCACGTAGGACTGGTTGTTGTACCGGGGATTATCGCCTGCGATTTCCCGCCAGATGAACCAGAGGACGCCTTCCGCCGCCTGACCTTCCGGGATTCTTTTGTAGGAAGCCAGACACTTGTTTCCGTCCAGCACGACGTCAAAGCAGGCGAGCAGCACCGCGTTGTCGCGGTGTTTGTATTCGGAATCGCAGGTAAAGGTGATGTAGCGCTGACGGAACGCTTCGTCACGGGTAACATAGCCGCCGGCGAAACCGGAAGGCCACATATCCTCGTCGTACAGCCAGGACAGCATCTGATTTTCTCTGGCGTGATCGGTACAGGCTTTGATCAAGCCCATGAATTCATCGGACAGGTAAGTGGTTGACATCCCTGCCCGGACGTGCATATGGAAGCCGCCCAGACCCATTTCTCTGAAAATGTCAATCTGGCGGAGCAGCTCGTCCTTCTGCAGATCGCAGTTCCACGCCCAGAACGGGGTGGCACGGTATTCGGCTGTTGGATTTTCAAACAGCGCACGATCCAGCGTTGGCGATTTTCGGTTCTTATCGTATAACATGAATGATCTCCTATCTGCCGCAGGGGCGTTTCCTATAGGGAAAGGTTGAATTTTCCCTTTATTTGTACCACAAAACGAACTTTTTGTCAAGTTTTTTGCAGAAAAAGAACCTGACTCCGCCGTACAATCAGGGAGACAGGAGCGATCTTGAAGTTCCGGTTACAGTATTGGTGGAAACGGAAAACGGTGACCGGGTCGTAATTTTTGTTGAAAGTGAATTTATCCGTTAACACTTCCATCGACGTGAGCAATCAAAAAAAGGCATTGTCCCGGGAAGAAAATCTCCCGATGGCAATGCCTTTTTTGTATACTATTCAGCGAAGGCATATACTATGCCTGTTTCCGGCTGAAGATAAAATTCTCCTGTTTTTCCGTTGTCCTGTCGGCAGACAGAAAAGAACAGCCGGTTTTTATAGGCACCGGGACGGAAATTGAATGTACTGATCCGATCAGTCTGAAACGAAGGACTTGCCCGCACCTGAGCCAGCAGGTCCGAAGAAAC
>JAFQWY010000042.1 GCA_017407225.1 Clostridia bacterium
AAGCTGTCCAAGAGAAAGGACCCCGAACTTGCCCTCACCTATTACAAGGCGGAAGGCTTCCCGGTTGACGCGGTTTACGAATATATCATGACCCTTCTCAACTCCAACTTCGAAGACTGGAGACGTGCCAACGCCGATGCTCCCGCAGATACCTTCAAGTTCAGCCCCAAGAAGCTCAATCCCGCAGGAAGCCTTTTTGACTACGCAAAGCTGACCGACGTTTCCAAAAACGTAATCTGCAAGATGGACGCGGAAAGAGTATACGCGCTTCTGACCGAATGGGCACAGGAATTCGATCCCGAATTCGGTGAAAAGCTGTCTGCCGATCCCGAGTTCGCCAAGAAGATTCTGGCAATCGGCCGCGGCGGCAAGAAGCCCAGAAAGGACCTGGCCGTATGGAAGGATGCAAAGCCCTACATGGGATTCTTCTATGACGGATTCTTCAAGATCGAAGACGAAATCGACGAAAAGTTTGACCGTGCCGATGTGAAAGCTGTGCTGACGCAGTTCAAGGAAACCTACGACGAAGCCGACGACATGAACACCTGGTTCGGCAAGATCCAGCAGATCAGCGAAGGTCTGGGCTACACTGCCGATATGAAGGCATACAAGGCAGATCCCTCCGCATTCAAGGGCAATGTGGGCGACGTTTCCATGTTCCTGAGAATCGCGGTAACCGGCAAGCTGAACTCCCCCGATATGTACGCAGTGATGCAGATTCTCGGTAAGGATAAGGTATTCGCAAGAATTGACGCGATGCTGGAAACCCTGTAAAAGACATTCAAATACAAAAGAGGAATATAAATATGGCAGAAAATTCTTCCAATTTCATTCATGATTTTATCGATGAAGATCTGGCCGCCGGCAAGGTAGAGAAAATCCACACCCGTTTTCCTCCCGAACCCAACGGCTATCTGCACATCGGTCACTGCAAGGCGCTGATCATTGACTTCGGCACCGCAAAGAAGTACGGCGGTCTCTGCAATCTCCGTATGGACGACACCAACCCCGCAAAGGAAGACACCGAATACGTGGAAGCCATTCAGGAAGACATCCGCTGGCTGGGCTTCGACTGGGGCGACCGCTTCTTCTACGGCTCCGACTATTTTGAAAGAACCTACGAACTGGCGGAAGAGCTCATCAAGAAAGGCGATGCCTATGTGTGCGAACTGACTCCCGAGGAGTTCAAGGCAAACAGAGGCGACCTGACCCATCCCGCAGTTTCTCCCTACCGCGACAGACCCATCGAAGAAAGCCTTGACCTGTTCCGCAGAATGAGAGCAGGCGAGTTCCCCGAAGGAAAGTACACCCTCCGCGCAAAGATCGACCTTGCATCCGGCAACTTCAATATGCGCGACCCCGCTCTGTACAGAATCCGCTACATCGAACACCACAGACAGGGTACCAAGTGGTGCATCTTCCCCATGTACGACTTTGCACACCCCATTCAGGATGCACTGGAAGGCATTACCCACTCCCTCTGCTCCCTGGAATACGAAGACCACAGACCGCTGTACAACTGGGTTATCGAACACTGCGACGTTCCTTCCACTCCCCGTCAGATCGAGTTTGCCCGCCTGAACATCACCAACACCGTGCTGTCCAAGCGTTATCTCCGTTACCTTGTTGAAAACAACATCGTTGACGGCTGGGATGACCCCCGTATGCCCACTCTCTGCGGTCTGAGAAGACGCGGTTATACCGCTGCATCCGTTCTCGACTTCATCGACAGAATCGGCGTTGCCAAGTCCAACAGCATGGTCAACATCGGTCTGCTTGAATACTGCATCCGCGAAGAGCTGAACCAGACTGCGCTCCGCCGCATTGCGGTTCTCAAGCCCATCAAGGTTGTGATCGACAACTATCCGGAAGACAGGACCGAATGGTTCGATGTTGCCAACAATCCCAACGATCCCGAAGCAGGCACCCGTCAGGTTCCTTTCACCCGTGAAGTATACATCGACGCCGACGACTTCGCTGAAGTACCCCCGCCGAAGTTCTTCCGTCTCAAGCCCGGCGGAGAAGTACGCCTGATGTCCGGCTACATCATCAAGTGCGGCGAAATCATCAAGAACGAAGACGGCTCCATCAAGGAAATCCACGCGACCGCAGACCTGGAAACCGGCACCGGCGTTCCCACCGACCGCAAGGTCAAGGGCACCATCCACTGGGTATCCGCAAAGCATGCCATTGATACCGATATCGTGGTTTACGACCGCCTGTTCACCAGAGAAAATATGAACGACCTGCCCGAAGGCACTTCCTACATCGACTTCCTGAACCCCGAATCCGCTGTGAAGGTGGAAAATGCCAAGGTGGAGCCTGCTCTGGCTGACGCAAAGCCCGGCGACAAGTTCCAGTTCGTCCGTATCGGCTATTTCGCCAAGGATACCAAGAACGAAAATACCTTCAACCGCATCGTTTCCCTCAAGGACAGCTACAAGCCCGAATAATCCCGGAATAACAGAATCCGACGGATCTCACTGTGACATCACAGGCAATCCGCCGGATTTTTTTATTTCTTTTGTGCGGCAATGAGAAAACGGTGCTCTGTACCGGAAACAAATCCCCGGTCAAGTATTTCCCGATGACACCTCATCAGACCGTCGAAGCAGCGTTCCGCAGAGAATTCCGGGAATTCCCATTGAATGATTTTTGCGTACCATGCCAGCGCCCCGGAATCGAAGAATTTCATTTTGCCGAAATTCTCCTCCGCGTGCAGGATGTCAAATCCCAGATCGTGCAGAACGGGCAGATAGGTATCAAGGCGATGATCCGGGAAGCCCGGCGTAAAGGATCCCATCAGCAGAGCGGACAGGTCGTGATTGTTCATTCCTCCCACCTGCTGGGTCACGAATAAGCCGCCGTGCTTGAGAATCCGGTGAACTTCCGGAAGAAAAAAGGATTCGTGGCGGTTGATAACCAGATCAAAGGTACAGTCGGCGAAGGGAAGATCTCCTTCACAATCCGCTTGAACCACAGTGATGCCGAGGGGTTCAAGCCTCTCACGGCACAGCTTCACGTTGGGTAAATAGGCTTCCGTTACCGTTGTCCGGCTGTACGGATGGGAGAGGGAGAGCAGAAATTCGCCGCCGCCCGTGCCCATATCAAGAAGGAAATCGGTCATTTTACGGTATTTCAGCACGATTTCCCCGTAATCCCACGGCAGGGGATCGCTCCGGTACCGTCCTTCGATGTACGAAAAATCCCAGCCCTCCATGGCGTGTGCTTCTTCGGATTTCCAGTATGCCAACAGTTTTTCAGCATCCATAACAGCCTCCGTGCAAATGAAAAATCCCCCGCATCCGAAGATACAGGGGATCATGCTCCATCGGAGAGTCGAACTCCGGACACCTTGATTAAAAGTCAAGTGCTCTACCTACTGAGCTAATGGGGCAAACCGGGAAAATTCCCGACAGCCTTTGTATTATATCACAGCAGGCAGGATTTGTCAAGATGATTGACAGAAAAAATTGAGATTTTTTTCGTGCTGACCTTACCAGAATGCTTTCCGGTGGGGCAGGGGATCCGCTGTCTGAGCCATCCGGTCGCTGAGCAGCTCAAGCATCCGGATTTTCACCTCCGCATAATCCGGATCGTGGTATCGGTTGCAGGTTTCCGTGGGATCGTTTTTCAGATCATACAGTTCGCCGAGAACGGTGTGTTCTCCGTTTCTGGGATGCACCTTTACCAGCTTCCACTCACCGTCCGTCACCATGGTGCAGTAGGCGAAGGGATCCCGGTGATTCAGATTGGAATTGTAGTATTCGCTGTAGACGCTGGATCTGTGGAAATCAAGGGGGGCATCCCCTGTCAGCATGGGCCACAGGGATTTACCCTGCATTCCTTCTTCTACGGGAATTCCGGCAGCTTCGCACAGGGTGGGAGCAATGTCCGTCAGTTCCACCAGAGAATCGGAGACTCTGCCGCCGTCAATCACGCCGGGCCAGGAAATGATCAGGGGTACATTCACGTTGTTTTCATAGAAATACGCACCCTTGAGATACATACCGTGATCCCCCAGATTTTCACCGTGGTCGGACATATAGATTACAATGGTATTCTCCAGCTGACCGCTCTGTTCCAGATAATCCAGCAGACGTCCCACCTGATCGTCGATCTGATCGCACATCGCCCAGTATGCGGCGCGGAGCATCCGATGGTCATAGTCGGTCATGGTATCGTAAACGAAGCTGCCTTTCTGATTGTAGGCACCGTTGTGGTCGGTGGTCTGGAAGGAGGGCTTGGTTTCCAGCTCACCGGGGACATAATTGGGCAGGGGGATCTCGTCCAGACGATCCAGATAGGGCTTCAGATATTCCTCCGGCGGATCGAAGGGATGGTGGGGATCGAAATAATTCACGGAAAACAGCCACGGAATATCATACTGCCGCGCACTTTCCATGTAGGAGATTGCCATATCCGTGCACCATTTGGTCTGGGAATATTCCGCAGGCATTCCGCGCATCACATAGGGGCAGTCCTCCCGACGGGGCGTTCTGTAGACCTGGCCGTGCTCCGTCAGCCACATGGTGTAGTCGTTTGCGGGCCAGTTGCTTTTCCGGTCGATAGCGGACGGGTGATGGCTCCAGCGGAAGAAATCGTATCCGTCGTCGATGCGCCGCTCGGTGATTCTGCAGACCCGGGGACCGCAGACGGACACATGGAGCTTGCCGGACAGACCGCAGGTGTAGCCGTTTTCATGGAAAATCTTCGGAAGAAGCCGTTCGTCTGCCGGGATGTCCTGGCCGTTCTGGCGTTCCCGGCAGGTTCTGGGATACCGTCCGGTGAGGAAGCTTGCGCGGGACGGGGAACAGACGGGATTCTGACAGTATGCCCGCTCAAACTTCACACCCGACTGTGCCAGACGATCCAGATTGGGTGTGGTGACGAAGGGATTGCCGTAGCATCCGAGGGTATCGCGGCGCTGCTGGTCGGTGCAGATCCACAACACATTGGGTTTACGCTGATCCATAAGTACCTCCGTGTGTTTTTTCTTCATTATAGCATGAAACAGGAGGGGATGCAAGTGAAAATCCGGCATCCTTCGGGAATACCGGATTTGTATGTTTATTCCGACAGCACACCGGCGGAAAACTCAGTATCCAGCAGATCCGATACACCTGCGAGGATCATGATGAGCCCCTGAACCCGGTGGGGAACGATTTCATACCGTCCTTTTACCCGTTCATCTTCCTGCACCAGATCCGCTGCGATCAGGGGCTTGAGATGATGGTATACCCGTCCGGGGGAAGTGAACTGCAGCTGCTCCATGAGGTTTGCCGCCGACATGGGCTGACGGAGCAGGGTGATGAGAATGTTAAGCCGCTCCTGACTGCCGATGCACGCCAGCATTTTTTCCGCCGTTCCGCTTAACCCCAGATCCAGCAGGTCATCTGTGGGAATTGTCTTCTGAATCCAGCTTGACTGATTACCGCCGGAGGCGAATACGCCCAGATAGGTCACGCATCCCGAAAGATTGTTTTCGCCGCATTTGTTCTCGCACTCGCTCATAAGCGACATGATGTGCTCGTCGGGATGCATATTCGCCATTTTCTGTACGTGTCCCACAAACTCGCCGCCATCGGAGGGAAGCTCTTTTGCTTTACCGCCGATCATTGCCTTTAATTCCGCGATTTCTTCCCGCAGGCTGTCAATTTCCGCTCCGTAGTCTCGATTCTGTTCCATTGTCTGCTCTCCTTTAGTGTGAAATTCCGGATAACCGGATTAACGTAATTTGATTATAGCACAGAATCCGCAGTATGTCAATACGGAAAACCGGAATGGCGGAAATAAAATCCGCAAAAACAGAAAAACCGGCAGTCCGAGGATTCGGAATACCGGAATTTCTGGTGAACAGTAGGAATCGTAAGTCAGTTTTGCTTTGCGTAAGCCTTCAGATCGGCTTCACGCTCCGCCTGTTCCCGGCGATGCTGATCTGCCAGGGCATCGTGGAACCAGTTCATGACCTCTTCATTGACCGCACCTTCCACATAAGCCGCTTCGATCTGGGAGTGGAGATAGGTGATGTACGGCATCATGATCTTCAGATAGTGCCAGTCCAGCTCGCCTTCGATAACCTTGCCGAACAGAGCTGTCTTGGATTTTTCGTCGAGAAGGGGAATCAGATGCTCCATGAGACTGTATTCCGCTTCGCCTTCCAGAGAATCGAAGTTGGCATTGCGGATCATTTCCGCCGTGCCGGAGTCGTTGAGATACTGGGACAGCTCCACGACCTTGGAGATGTCAACTCCGTGAACCGCCAGCTTGGAGGAGATTTTTTCCAGTGTGCTGGGTCTGAGCAGGGGAGCCAGATTCATCACGTCGTCCATGTTGTCGGCGAGGGTTTCCTTGCCCAGAGCAAGCTCGCCCAGAACCCGGGATTCGCCGTCCGTGGGTTCGCCCGCAGCGATCAGCTCGTCCAGGGATACCCCGAACACTTCCGCGATGCTGACCAGAATGGACACGTCCGGGAAGCTGTCGCCGACTTCGTACTTGGATACCGCCTGACGGGTAATGTTCAGCCGATCCGCCAGTTCTGACTGGGTCATGTCGGCTTTTTTGCGGAGAAGGGCAATGTAGCCGCCGAATTTCTGTGTGTTGAAGATAGTAATCACACCCTTTTGATAAAATAGAATCCTGCAGGTTTCTTTGTCCATATTATAACAGAAGATTTGCCTCCGGTCAAGCAAAGCGTAGTTGCATAAATCTGTTGCAAATCCTGCGGAGATGTGGTATAATCTCCTATATACCCACCGAAGGAGGCGCGGATATGAAGATATTTCCCCTGCATGAGAATCCCGGACATCTGGATGTCTATATCGGATATTTTCAGGACAGATGGGCGACCCCGGACAGCATGATGGTCTACGACGACTGCCTGCGCCACGGACGGGAACCGGATCGGCTGCCCCTGTGGTATCTTCTGATGGATTCCGACACCTTTGACGCGGAAAAAATCGCCGGGTGTGCAGGTCTGATTCCCAACGATTTCATCAGCAGAATGGATCTGTGCCCGTGGCTGTGCGCGCTGTTTGTGGAACCTGATTTCCGGGGACGCAACTACGGCAGTCTCCTGATTGAGAGGGCTGTCAGCGATGCGGCGCGGCTGGGATACGCTGCGATCCACTGCGCCACCGATCACTGCGGCTATTATGAGCACTTCGGCTTTGAATTCACCGGCACCGGCTGGCATCCGTGGGGCGAAACCTCCCGGATCTACAGCCGACCGACAACAACCGGAAAGGAATAATTATGTACTATCTTTCGTTCCCCGGACTGGGGATTGAGCCGTTCCACATCGATAAAGTTGCCTTTTCCGTATTCGGACGGGACGTTGCGTGGTACGGGCTTCTCATTACCTGCGGCATGGTGCTTGCCGTGCTGTGGGCAATTCATCTGGCAAAATTTGAGGGAATTTCCTTCGACGATATCACCGATTTCGCGTTCATCGTTATCGTCTGCGGCGTCATCGGCGCCCGGCTGTACTATGTAATCTTCTCGTGGGACAGCTACGGGTGGGTCACGGCTGCTGTGTCGGACGGCACGTTTTTAAGCAATATTCTCACGTTCTTCAGGAATCTGTGGGCGACATTCGTCAGTATCATCGCCATCTGGAACGGCGGCCTTGCCATCTACGGCGGTGTGATTGCCGGACTGATTACCGCATTCGTCTACTCGAAGCTGAAGAAGGGCAAAGTCCCCTTCATCAAGCTGTTTGACATTCTGGTGCCCTGCGTTCTCATCGGTCAGGTCATCGGACGGTGGGGCAATTTCATCAATGTCGAAGCATACGGCAGCGAGACGACTCTCCCTTGGCGCATGGGCATCCATTATGCGTTCAGCGAAGCATCTGCGGAGATCGGTCTGTGGAGTGTGGAAAAATTTGTCCACCCCACTTTCCTGTATGAATCCCTGTGGAATCTCATCGGGCTGTGCATCATCATCGCCATCTATAAAAAGAAGAAATTCGACGGACAGATCTTCTGCTGCTACCTGATCTGGTACGGCTTCGGACGGATGCTCATCGAAGGACTCCGCACCGACAGTCTCATGATCGGAGCGCTGAGAGTATCCCAGTGCGTGGGTGCGGCATCCGTGATTCTGGGCATCACCCTGATGGTCCTTATGCTGAAGCGCACGAAAGCAAAAGCGGCGGAGATTGAGTCTGCGGAAGCGTACAAACCGGTGTACGAAGAACCGAACGCCGGATCCGAAGAAAAGAATAACGAAGAAAACAAAACGGAGGAATAATATGGCACACATCATCGACGGAAAGATCATTTCCGCAGCAGCAAGAGCGGATATCGCCAAGCGCGGAGCGGAATTTGAAGCAAGAACCGGTATCAAGCCCGGTCTGGCGGTTGTAATCGTGGGAGAGGATCCTGCGTCCAAGGTATACGTCCGCAACAAGAAGAAGGGATGCGAAGAAGCAGGATTCTACTCCGAGGTTCACGAAATGCCCGCGGAAACCACCATGGACGAGCTCCTTGCAAAGATTGAGGAGATCAAGGCAAACGAAAAGATTCACGGAATTCTGGTACAGCTTCCTCTGCCGAAGCATCTGGACGAAACTGCCGTTATCAATGCCATTCCCCCGGAAAAGGATGTGGATGCCTTCCATCCTGTCAATACCGGCAAGATCATGATCGGCGATTACAGCTTCCTGCCCTGTACCCCCGCAGGCGTCATGAAGATGCTGGAATACGAAAACATCGACGTGACCGGCAAAGAATGTGTGGTCATCGGACGGAGCAATATCGTGGGCAAGCCCATGGCGATGCTTCTTCTTCATGCAAACGGAACCGTCACCGTCTGCCATTCCAGAACGAAGAATCTGGCTGACGTGACCCGCCGTGCGGATATCCTTGTTGTGGCAATCGGCAAGGCAAACTTCGTAACCGCCGATATGGTGAAGGAAGGCGCGGTCGTCATCGACGTCGGTATGAATCGCAATGCGGAAGGGAAGCTCTGCGGCGACGTGGACTTCGAGAATGTCAAGGAAAAAGCATCCGCAATCACCCCCGTTCCTGGCGGCGTCGGCGTGATGACCATTACCATGCTTCTGGAAAATACCCTCCGCGCGGCAGAGCTTGCGGCACAGAAGAAGGGACTGTAAATCAGTGGTGTAAAGCCCGGAAATATGCACAAAAAAGTCTCCGTCGGATCCGGTTTTTTCTCGGAAAAGACGGAGATTTTTGATGTATTTCCGATTGACAAAAATCCCGCTTGATGGTATAATATTGCCTGACGCATGATGCAGGGTCTCAAACAGCTATGCTTACCCGCTCAGCGATTTTTCTCAAAGAAAGTGAGGTGCTTTTCAGAATGTTTGCAATCATTGAAACAGGCGGAAAGCAGTACAAGGTTAACGAAGGAGATATCATCTTCATCGAAAAGCTCGAAGCAGCAGAAGGCGAAAAGGTTACCTTTGATAAGGTTCTCGCAGTTGCTACTGACGACGGATTCAAGTCCGGCAAGCCCACTGTTGAAGGTGCTTCTGTTACCGCAAATGTAGTTAAGAACGGCAAGGGCAAGAAGATCTACGTTATGACCTACAAGTCCAAGAAGAACGAAAAGAAGAAGATCGGTCACAGACAGCCTTACACCAAGGTTCAGATCGAAAAGATCGCGTTCTAAATTGAAACCGGACTCACGGTTTGACGGAGAGAAGTTTTGACAAAAATCATTTTTCTGAGAAGAAACGGAGTTTTCTGGGGCTTCCGTGAGACCGGGCATACCGGTTTCGGTGAGGAAGGCGACGATGTACTCTGTGCGGCACTGTCTGCCATGACAATGCTCATCATCAATACGCTCGAGGTTGCATATGAGTGTTCCGTTGATTTTACCATCGACGAGAAGACTACCGATATCACGGTGAAATGCAGGTCCGCTCTTCCCGAATTCGAGAAGGACGAGAGAAAGCGTTTTGCGGCAGCCGGTCTGATGGAAGGATACTTCTGCCAGATCAACGAGCTTACGGAAGAATATTACGAGTTTCTTGACGTGGATATCCGGGAAGAGTAACGGTAAACTTGAATAATGGAGGAAATAACAATGATCAGAATTAGCTTACAGTTCTTCGCTCATAAGAAGGGTGTCGGTTCTACCAAGAACGGCCGTGACAGCGAATCCAAAAGACTTGGCGTGAAGAAGGCTGACGGTTCCAACGTAATCGCAGGCAACATCATCATCCGCCAGAGAGGTACTCATATCCATCCCGGCAACAATGTAGGCCGCGGTTCCGACGATACCCTGTTCGCTCTCATCGACGGCAAGGTTAAGTTCGAAAATATCGCAAACGGCAGAAGACAGGTTAGCGTTTACGCTGAATAATTCGCCCGTTTCATTATGACAGGGAAGCCCCTCGGTTCACGCCGGGAGGCTTTTTTGTTTCCGATTGAAATTCATAAAAGATATTGCAAAAGATACGGAATTGTGGTAAAATATACTGAGTAAAATTCCCGTAATTTCGGCACGGAGGTATTGCGATGAAAAAAGAAGGCTGTATGCTTGTCGGACTTTGCGGAAGAAGCGGCGCCGGAAAAGGCTATGTCTCCGGAATTTTCGGGGAGCTTGGCATTCCGTCCGTGGATACCGACAAGGTGTACCGGGATATGACGTCCCCGTCCGATACCCTGTCCGTCTGCATGAAGGCGCTGGTGGAACGGTTCGGGCCTGAGGTCGCTTCACCCGATCATTCACTCAACCGCGCCGTGATGCGTTCTCTGGTGTTCTCCGGCGACAAACAGGCACTGGCGGATCTGAACCGGATCACCCACGCCCTGATTCTGGAGGAAACCAACCGGATTGCCGCGGAACTTTACGGAAACGGCGCGAAAATCGTCCTGATCGACGCACCGCTGCTGTTTGAAAGCGGTTTCAACGAAATGTGCGAATCCGTGGTATGCGTCACCGCTCCCGAAGAAACCCTCATCCGTCGGATTATCCGCCGGGATGGTCTCAGCGAAGAGGATGCAAAAAAGCGTCTTGCCGTCCAGAAGACCGTTGCGGAGCTGGAGGATCGATCCGATTTCGTGATTTCCAACGATGCGGAATACGAAACCATGGTTCTCCGTGTGAAGGATTGTGCGGAAAAACTCCGTCTCATCCGGGAGGAGCGTTACCTGTAATATGAATTTCAAAAACGCAGTTCAGCGCAGTGCGGTGATTATCGTTATCCTCGTTCTGTCCATTGGCATCGGCTATGCCTACCATCTGATCGGTCATCGGATTGATCTGGCGAGCCATCCCCGGGAGTATGAGGAATATGTCGCCAGATATGCTGCGGAATACGGCGTGCCCGAGTATGTGGTGTATGCCGTAATCCATCAGGTCAGCGAATTTCAGAGCAACAAAGTCTCGGATGACGGCAGGATCGGTCTGATGCAGCTCTCGCCGGATACCTTCCGCTCCCTCACGGCAATTACCAGGGAAGAGCTGGATACCGGCATCCTGTACGATCCCGAAACCAATATCAAATACGGCACCTATTATCTGTCCTATCTGTTCACCGAGCACAACCGATGGAAAACCGTGCTGTCCGTGTATCTGTTCGACAAGAAAACAGTTGAGGACTGGTGTGCCGATTCCGACAATACGGACGAAAACGGCAATCTGATCCGTATCCCCGACTCCGATGCCCGGGAACGGGTGGAAGATGCGGAAGAAGCGGTGGAACTGTACCAGGAACTCTACTATAACTAAGGTATTATTTCGAAATACATAAATCATCATAACCCCGAAAGGAAGAATCAAAATGGCAGACAAGACCAAGGGCCAGACCCTCAGAGAAGAACTGTTCTACGTAAAGAAGAACGCGTTCGAAATCAAGACCTCCGAAGAACTTGCTCAGGCGAAGGAATATGCGGCCGGCTATACCGCATGGCTTGACAAGTCCAAGACTGAAAGAGAATGTGTAAACGCATCCATCGAACTGCTGGAAGCAAACGGCTATACCGAATACAAGCTTGGCGACGCAGTCAAGGCAGGCGACAAGATCTACCTCAACAACAGAGGCAAGGGTCTGTTCGCAATCAAGGTTGGTACCGAAAACATCGAAAACGGCGTTTACATCATGGCGTCCCACATCGACTCTCCCAGACTCGACCTGAAGCAGCATCCCCTCTACGAAAACGACGGCTTCGGCTACTTCAAGACCCATTACTACGGCGGTATTCGTAAGTATCAGTGGGCTACCATTCCGCTTGCCATCCACGGTGTTGTGACCAAGGCTGACGGCACCAACGTGGATATCCGCATCGGTGACGAACCCGGGGATCCCGTATTCTGCATCACCGACCTTCTGCCCCACCTGGCAAAGGATCAGAACTCCCGTCCTCTCGGCTCCGCATTCACCGGCGAAGGCCTCAACGTGGTTCTGGCAACCTCTCCCTTCATCGAAGAAGACGGCAAGGTTACTCCCGCTTCCGATAAGGTTAAGCTGAACGTCATGATCATGCTCAACGAAAAGTACGGCATCACCGAATCCGACTTCATGAGCGCTGAAATCTCCATCGTTCCCGCACAGAATGCCGCTGATGTCGGTATGGACAGATGGCTCATCGGTTCCTACGGCCACGACGACAGAGTATGCGCATATCCCTCCCTCACCGCACTGTTCGAAAACGCTGACACCGAAAAGACCTGCATGGCTGTTCTGGCCGACAAGGAAGAAACCGGCTCCGACGGTATCTCCGGTATGCAGTGCTGCCTGCTGTTCGATATCATCGACGAACTGGCAAAGAACCTGGGCGGCAACACCAATGTTGTACGCATGAACTCCAAGTGCCTGTCCGCTGACGTTACCGCCTGCTTCGATCCCAACTATCCCGAAGTTTCCGAAAAGCGCAACACCTCCATCCTGCACTGCGGCGTAGGTATGTCCAAGTACACCGGTTCCGGCGGTAAGGGCGGCACCAACGATGCATCCGCTGAATTCGTAGGCTATGTCCGCAAGATCTTCGACGATGCGAAGGTTATGTGGCAGACTGCTGAACTCGGTAAGGTTGACCAGGGCGGCGGCGGCACCGTTGCAAAGTACATTGCAAACCACAACATCCAGACCATCGACGTGGGTGTTCCGGTTCTCAGCATGCACGCACCCTTCGAGCTGATCTCCAAGTCCGACCTGTACGAAACCCACCGTGCATTCGCAGCATTCTGCAAGTAATCCGATAAAAGATAATTTCCGATATTCCGGTGTGACTCTGTTTGCGCCGGAGTATCGTTTTATAAGAATCATGACTGAATTACAGAAAATTCTTTATCAGACCGCCATCGTTCCCGTAATCAGGATTTCCGATCCCGCAAAGGCCGCACCTCTTGCCCATGCACTGGTGAAAGGCGGCATCCGGACTGCGGAAATCACCTTCCGGACCGAAGCGGCGGCCGAATCCATCCGCCGTATGCTGGATGCCGAACCGGAGATGATCGTGGGAGCCGGTACGGTTCTCACTCTCTGTGCACTGGACGATGCCGTATCCGCCGGCTCCGCGTTCATCGTTGCTCCCGGTCTGAATCCAAAAATCGTGAAGGAAGCCGGACGGAAAAACGTGCCCATGGTTCCCGGCATCATGACGCCCACGGAACTGGAAGCTGCACTGGAGCTGGGACTGGATTTCGTGAAATTCTTCCCGGCGGAAGCTGCGGGCGGCGTGAAACTGCTGAAAGCCATGTCCGCTCCCTACTCCATGGTGAAGTTCATGCCCACCGGCGGCGTGACCATGGCGAACGCAGGGGACTACCTCAGCCTGAAATCCGTTGTCTGCTGCGGCGGAAGCTTTATTGCAGACGATAAGCTGATCGAAGGCGGCGAGTTTGAACAGATCACCCGAAACGCGGCGGCTGTATGCGAGCTTGCCGCAGAATACCGATAAAATCTACTATTTCTACTATTTTGGAAGAAAATTATGCTTGAGAGACTGAACGAAGCCGAAAAAAGATTTGAAGCCATTGAAGCGGATCTTGCCAATCCCGAAATCAAGTCGGATATCGAGAAGTATACCGCGCTGATGAAGGACCGGGCCAATCTGGCGCCCATCATTGAAAAATTCCGGGAATACAAGAAGGCTGTTTCCGATGCGGAAGGGGCTAAGGAACTGATGGAAACCGAGTCCGATCCCGAGATGCACGAGCTTGCCGAAGAGGAATACAAAACCGCCAAAGCCGATACCGTCCGGCTGGAAGAGGAGCTGAAGATTCTCCTGCTGCCGAGGGATCCCATGGATGAGAAAAACGTAATGATCGAAATCCGTGCTGGTGCCGGAGGGGATGAAGCGGCGCTGTTTGCCGGTGTGCTGTACCGGATGTACACCATGTATGCCGATACCATGCGCTACAAGACCGAGACTGTCAGCTTCAACGAAACCGGGCTGGGCGGATTCCGTGAAATCACCTTCATGGTTACAGGGGACGGCGCATACTCCCGCTTCAAGTACGAAAGCGGTGTGCACCGTGTCCAGCGCGTGCCCGAGACGGAAACTTCCGGCAGAATCCACACCTCCACTGCAACCGTTGCCGTTCTTCCCGAAGCAGAGGATGTGGAAATCGAGATCAACCAGAATGATCTGGAAATCGAAACCATCAAATCCAGCGGCGCCGGCGGTCAGCACGTCAACAAGACCGAGTCCGCCATCCGCATGATCCACAAGCCCACCGGCATTGTCATCGAATGTCAGGATGAGCGAAGCCAGTTCAAGAACCGGGACAAGGCCATGAAGCTGCTCCGCGCCAAGCTGTATGACATGAAGACCCGGGAGCAAAATGAGAAAATCGCCAGCGAACGGAAATCCCAGGTGGGTACCGGCGACCGCAGCGAACGGATCCGCACCTACAACTATCCCCAGGGACGTGTCACCGACCACCGCATCGGCTTTACCATCTACTCTCTCGAAAACTTCCTCAACGGTGCCATTGACGGCATGATCGATGCTCTCGCCACAGCCGACACTGCGGAAAAGCTGAAGAACGGCGAGTTTACCGATCCCACAAAATAAGGTACTGTTATGACCACTGAATTTCTGACAATTACAGGAACACCTGCTGACGAAGATGTCATTGCAAAAGCCGCTGAAGTGATCAGATCCGGCGGACTGGTTGCAATTCCCACGGAAACTGTATACGGTCTCGCCGGAAGTGCGCTTCTGGAAGACTCCGCGCGGAAGATCTACGCCGCAAAGGGAAGACCGGCCGACAATCCGCTGATCGTCCATCTGGCAAAACCGGAGGACGCGGAACTGTACGGGGAAACCACACCCCTGTACTACCGTCTTGCCGAACGGTTCATGCCCGGTCCCCTTACCATTATTCTGAAAAAGAAAGACAATATCCCCGATACCGTTACCGCCGGAGGAGCAACCGCCGCATTCCGGTGCCCGTCCCATCCCATCGCACACCGGCTGATTGAAGTGTCCGGACATCCCATTGCCGCGCCCAGTGCCAACAGCTCGGGATTCCCGTCTCCCACCAATGCGCTCCATGTGAAGGCTGACATGGACGGGAAGATCGACATGATTCTGAACGGCGGCGAGTGTGAAATCGGCGTGGAATCCACCGTTGTGAAGCTGAACGACGACGGATGCACCATTCTCCGACCGGGTGCGGTCACCGAAGATATGCTGGCGGATGTGTGCGGCAAGGTCACCATCTCCCCCGCTGTCATCGAACCCACGCTGGTGGACGAGAAGAATCCCGAATCCCCCGGCATGAAGTACAAGCACTATTCTCCCACGGCCGAAGTCATTCTCATCGACGCACCGCTGGATGTGTTCGCAGACCATGTCAACGGTCGCGGAGCGGGGAAGTACGGCGTATTCACTCCCGCGGATGAAGCACACCTCTACACCGGAGGCATCATGCTTATCACCGGGGAAACCGACAATGCATCCCAGCTGAGCCACAGCCTGTTCACGCTTCTTAGAAACGCGGACGAGCTGGGACTGGATACCGTTTACGTCAGATGCCCGCCCAAATCCGGGGAATATCTGGCGGTCTATAACCGGATCGTCCGTGCCGCAGGATGCAGAATCACAAAACTGCGCGACAACAGGGAAAACAATTGAGATAATTCTCGAAAAATTACAAATTACGATTGCAGTATCCGACTGTTTGTGTTATAATGAAATTGTGCTATGATTGACAAAAAACATACGACAAAATACATCATTTCAAAGATGCAAACAGGAGGAACCTATGAGACTCAGCAAACTGATCTGTGTGATTGCAGCCGCATTTCTGCTCTTTTCCTGCAGTTCCGGGCAGGCAAAAGAGAGTGAATCCATTCCGGTCCAGCCTGAGATTCTGACTCATGTGTATACCGGGGACGAGATTGTATTTCCGGAGGGATATGAGTTTAACTCAGGCGTGACACCGCTGTATCAGGACGGCGTTTTCACAGTGCTGTGCCGTCTGCCGGATTATTCCCATGGACTGGTGTCCTTCGATATGGACGGAACAATCCTGTCGGAAGAACCGATTCAGGCGGAAAGCGGTAATCTGACTCTCCACAGCGGTGTGATCCGGGAAGACGCGGTCATTCTCCATGTGGGGTATTTCTCATCGGTCGAGGGAGTTCGGAACAACCACGTTCTGCACATCGACCGCACGGACGGCACCCGGACACTCTCTCCCGATCTGATTCCGCTGTTTACGTCCCCTGAGGCGAAGGAACGTTTTTACCAGATCCGCGGTGTGGAGCGTGCAGGGGACGGGTATTACTACTTCTTCAGCGAAACGGAATTGATCGTTCTGGATCCGGAGCTCAACCATGTGCTTACCTATCCGGGCACCGGAATGACGGAGTGCTTTGCCGTGAAGCCGGACGGAACTCTCACAGTCTACGGCAGTTTTGCAAAGGGAAGCGGACTGTATACGCCGAATCCCGAAACAAAAATCCCCGATACCCTCGTGAAAACGGGAACCGATCAGATTCTTTCCTCGTATTTCTATGACCCGGACGGGAATCTGTACTATGAAGGCACGGACGGGTTCTATGTGACCACCGAAACCGGCAGCGAGCTTCTCATGGATTTCCGGAATTCCGGTCTGACTGCCGATCGTCTGCAGATTTATTCGGTACCGGAGCGGGACTGCTTCCTCGGCGGCGTATCGGTATACGGTACATTGAGAGTGAAACTGCAGATTTTCCGGAAATCGGAGGATATCGTGGTTTCCGAGATTGATGTGATCGATATCGCCGATCTGGGCGGGATGGAGAAATCTCTTGCGGCGCTTATTACGGACTACAATCTGTTTCACCGGGATCGCCGCATTGTTGTGACCGATTACAGCGACATGGAAGACGGCGAAACCCAGCTCATGATGGCGATTCAGACGGGAGCATACAGGCCGGACATGATTATCGGCGCGCCCGAGAATTCCGTGATCCGTTCAATTGTGGAAGACGGGCTGTACACGGATCTCACCCCCTATCTGGAAACGGACGACGAACTGAACTCCGATAATCTCTTCGGCTCCGTGAAGCGGATCTTTGACGATGACGGAAAGATGTGGGGCATTTCCCCGAAGGTCACTGTATACACTGTCAATGCGTCCCGGGAAAAAGTCGGCGACAGAACCCACTGGACGCTGGATGAGCTTCTCGATTACGCCGAAAGCCTGCCGGAAGGGGAGTATCTGATATATCCCGCTATCCGGTCAAGGGCGGACGAATACATCCTCGGACCCGCCGGGTACAGTATGTTCGTGGATTTCGACAGCAAAACCGCTTCCTTCGATTCGGACGTATTTGTGCGGTATCTGGAATATGTGGACTCCATGCCGGCGGATTATGATGAATACTACGACAATGTTGCAAACAGACTCAGGGATGCCCTTCACAGCGGCAGAATATCCCTCTGCAACGAAGCGAAAATGCACTTTGTGATGTCCTGGCTGGAATTGAAGGCGCAGTTTCCGCAGGGCGGGCATACCATCATCGGCTATCCGTCCGACAGTCCCGCATCGGCCTATGCAACAGCGGAAGCGGCGTATGTCATCACATCCTTTGCCGACGATCCCGATCAGATGTGGGAAGTTCTGAAGGGCATCTTTCCCCTTGATCCGAAGTATGTTACTTACAAGAATCCGACCGGCCTGCCGGCTCTGAAATACATATATGATGCCGTGGCTGAAGACGAAAGTGATAAAGAATATATCTTTAAGTTCAGCAGCGGCGGCATGAGCGGCCGAAGTTACGATCCCGCAAATCCCATGAAGCCGGAAGATCTCAATGAACCGGGCATGATTCTGTACTTCGATGAAGCCGAAGCGGAAAAACTGCGTGATCTTCTCGACAACCGCTGCGGTACATCCGTCATGGACACTCTTCCTCCGGCTCTGGATGCCATCGTGCGGGAAGAAGTTTCGGCGTTCCTTGCCGGTATGGGTACTGCCGAAGACTGCGCCGGAAAAATACAGTCAAGAGTGAACCTCTGGCTGAGCGAACAGAAATAAAATTTTTATAAGGAGAATCCTATGTCTCTGACCACCGAAAAAATGAAAGCATACGTTGCGGACATTCAGGCAAAGCTCATTGCAATGGGCAGACCCGTGATCGCCGAAATGTTCCCCGCGGCCTATCTCAATACCATCGAAACCACCGTCAAGCTGGATGAAAACGGCGCGTTCGTCATCACCGGGGATATTCCCGCCATGTGGCTCCGCGACTCCTCCGCGCAGGTTCGCCACTATCTGCCCCTGACCAAGGATGACCCCGAGATCCGTTCTCTGGTGGCAAGCCTTGTAAAGCGTCAGGCACTGTGCATCATCAACGACCCCTATGCCAATGCCTTCAACCGCACCGGCGACGAGCTGACCCACTGGGGCCTGTCCGACAAGACCGAGAACAACACTCCCATGGCATGGGAACGGAAGTACGAGGTGGACTCCCTGTGTTACCCCGTGAATCTGGCGTACCACTTCTGGAAGGCATCCGAATCCGCCGATCATCTGGACGAAACCTTCAAGAAAGCCTGCGAAACCGTTCTGACCACCTTTGAAACCGAACAGTATCACGCGGAAAAGTCGGGCTACTGGTTCACCCGTACCAACTGCCCGCCCACCGATACCCTGAAGAACGACGGCAAGGGAACTCCCGTCGGATACACCGGCATGACATGGTCGGGATTCCGTCCCAGCGACGACGCCTGCGACTACCACTACCTGATCCCCTCCGAAATGTTCGCATCCGTGATTCTCGGCTACATGACCGAAATCGCACGGGATGTATGGCAGGACGAAGCACTTGAAGCACGTGCTGCAAAGCTGAAAGCTGAGATTGACAATGGTATAGACGGATACGGCTGCGTGGTTCATTCCGAATTCGGTACCATTTACGCATATGAAACCGACGGTCTTGGCCATCATAACCTGATGGATGACGCAAATGTGCCCAGTCTGCTGTCCCTGCCTTATCTGGGATACTGCACCGCTGACGACGAAACCTACAAGAACACCCGCCGCTTCATCCTCTCACACGCAAATCCCTACTACTTTGAAGGAACTGCGGCAAAGGGAATCGGAAGCCCTCACACCCCTAAGAACTACATCTGGCACGTTTCTCTGGCGATGCAGGGTCTGACCTCCAACGATCCCGAGGAAATCAACTATCTGCTGGATCTGTTTGAAACCACCACCGCAGGAACCGGACTGATGCACGAAGGCTTCCACGTGGACAATCCCGATAAATTTACCCGCGAATGGTTTGCATGGGCAAATTCCATTTTCGCAGAGTTTGTCATTCATACCGTAACACACTGTAAATAAGGAAATAGTATGGCGAGAAAGAAAAAAGATACTGCCCCCGAGACAACGACTCCTGCGGTGATTACCGATCAGATCATCACCGAAACCATCGAGAAAAACTTCATGCCCTATGCCATGACGGTTATCGTGGCGCGCGCTATTCCGGAGATTGACGGATTCAAGCCGTCCCAGCGGAAGGTGCTGTACACCATGTACAAGGAAGGGCTGATGACCAAGCCCCGTACCAAGAGTGCCAACGTGGTGGGTGCTACCATGCAGTACCATCCCCACGGTGACGCCGCCATCTATGATACCATGGTTCGTCTGTCCCGTGACCACGAAGCTCTGCTGCATCCTTTTGTTGACTCCAAGGGTGGTTTCGGCAAGCAGTACAGCCGGGACATGGCATACTCCGCACCCCGATACACCGAAGTGAAGCTGGAACCCATCTGCGCGGAGATCTTCGGCGGCATCGACAAGGATGCGGTGGAAATGATTCCCAACTACGACAACACCAAGACCGAACCGATCCTTCTGCCCACCTCCTTCCCGAACATTCTGGTGTCCCCCAATATGGGGATTGCCGTGGGTATGTCGTCAACGATTGCTTCTTTCAATCTGGGAGAAATCTGCGACGGCACCATTGCGCTTCTGAAGAATCCGAAGACCACCACCGACAAGCTGCTGGATCTGATCAAGGCTCCCGACTTTGCCGGCGGCGGCTTCCTGATCTATGACCGGGAGCAGATGAAGCAGATTTACGAAACCGGATACGGCAGTTTCAAGCTCCGGGCACGGTACAACTACGACAAGGCAAACGGCATCATCGAGATCACCCAGATTCCCTATTCCACTGCGGTGGAAGTCATCGTCAAGCGCGTGGTGGATCTGCTGAAGGAAGGAAAATTCAAGGAGATCACCGATATCCGGGACGAGACCGACATTTCCGGCTTCAAGCTGACCATCGATGTACGCCGCGGAACCGATGCGGATGCACTAATGGCAAAGCTGTTCCGGCAGACCACGCTGGAAGACAGCTTCTCCTGCAACTTCAATGTCATCATCGACGGCACTCCCAGACTACTCGGCGTCCGTGACATCCTTCTGGAATGGATCAGGTTCCGGATGGGCTGCGTGAGACGGGAGCTGACCTTTGAACTGAGCAAAAAGAAAGAAAAGCTCCACCTGCTCATGGGGCTGGGCAAGATCCTGATTGACATTGACAAGGCGATCCGGATTGTCCGCGAAACCGAAAAGGAATCCGAAGTGGTGCCCCGTCTGATGGAAGGATTCTCCATTGACGAGATTCAGGCGGAATACATCGCCGAGATCAAGCTGCGCCATCTGAACCGGGAATACATCCTGGAACGGATCAAGGAAATTGAGGATCTGCAGCGTGAAATCGCCGAGCTTCAGTCCATCATCGAGGACGACATCAAGCTGAAGGATGTAATCGCCAAGCAGCTGGCGGCCGTGAAAAAGAAGTACGGCAAACCCAGAAAGACCCAGCTGATCACCGCCGATGAGGCTGTGACGGATGTTCCTGAAGAAGAACCGGTGGAAAACTATCCGATTTTCGTGGTTCTGTCCAAGGAAGGCTACTTCAAGAAAATCACCATGCAGTCTTTGCTCCGTGCGGATGAGCAGAAGATGAAGGACGGGGACGAAATCGCAAACTCCGAAGAAACGGAAAACCGCGCCGAGCTGATTTTCTTCACCGACAAGGCACAGTGCTACAAGTGCAAGGCTGCCGACATGGATGCGGTGAAAGCCTCTGCTCTCGGTGAATTCATTTCCGTGAAACTGGGATTTGACGAGGACGAAAAGCCCGTGATGATGAAGGCGCTGACGGAATATAACGAGAACGACAGCATCATCTTCATTTTCGAGAACGGCAAGGGCGTGAAGATTCCCGTCAATGCCTACGAAACCAAGACCAACCGCCGGAAGCTGACCGGTGCATTCTCCGATGCCTCCCCCATTGCCGCTGTGATTTACGAACACGATCCCGTGGATATTTTCCTGGAAAACAGCGCAGGCAAGGGGATTCTCATCAATTCCTCTCTGATCCCGAAGAAAACCACGCGTTCCTCCTCCGGCGTGATCCTCTTCAATATGAAAGAAGGGCTGACGATTACAAGCGTCACTTTCGGCAAAAAGATTGACAAAGAGAAATCCGACGGATGCCGCAAGAACAAGATTCCCGCAACCGGCATCGCGGTCAGAAAGCCTGCCGAACAGCTGAAGCTGGGCTGAGTGCCGGAAATACCTTCCAATCAATAAAACTAGTCCCAATTCGGTATTGTGTTCCCGGACGATGATAGGTGGACGATAAATAAGAATTTTACTGATTTTACATAAGAAATAGAGACAAGACACAATTGTCTGGTAGAAAATACGTCATTTCTCACTTTGTGACGTGGTTTTCGAACGACTCTTCAACGATAATAAAACTGAAAGGAGCAAGCAAAATGATAGACCAGATTAAAATTGGTGGTTTTCTAAGAGAACTACGTAAAGAAAAAGAACTCACACAAGAACAACTGGCAGAAAAGTTTGGTGTATCTTCCCGAAGTGTATCTCGTTGGGAGAATGGTAATA
>JAFQWY010000286.1 GCA_017407225.1 Clostridia bacterium
GCTTAACAGCGCGAATCACGGAGTCCCGCAGCAGCGAAGGAGGGTGTACATTGTCGGATATCTTGATCGCAGACTGTCCGGACAAATATTTCCTGTCCCCCAGAGCAATGGAACGCCTCTTGTCCAGCTTGTACCCGGAGGACAGGGACAGCGTATCTACAGCACAGAAGGAGCAAGCACATGTTTGACAAGTCAAGGTGGCGGTTGGGGAGCGAAAACGGGGCTTTACTGCGTAGATTTGAACCCAAACCCTATCGTTACACACGAAGCGCGATGTATCACAACAAGGCAGGACGCGGGTATAAGCCATCGGAAAGGCGAGCATTCAGGCGTTCTCGTCACCGGCGCAAGGGCCGTTCTCAATCCCGCAAAAGATAAGACCAGGCAGAACGGCAGGCGTATGAAGGAACCGGATGAGCCGATGTTTACGCTGACAACGGTGGACCGTCACGGTGTGGAATACAGCGGTCGTGTTCGCAGATTGATGCCCATCGAATGTTTCCGCTTGCAGGGATATACCGATGAACAGGTCTATAAGCTGGTCGAAATCGGTATACCCGAATCACAGTTATATAAGATGGCGGGCAACTCCGTGACCACCAATGTGGTGACTGCTGTAGGGCTAAAACTGCTGCAGGAAATTCAGAAGTTGGAGGAAAGTTCATGCCTGACGAATCTGTAATGACTTTCAAGCAGTTCTGCCACGGATATGTCCGATATAAGGATGCAGCCAGAAGGATTGTCCGTCAGAGAATCACAGGTGACATGAAGTGGAAACGGGATGCCGATAACTTCATGAACGCTGTTACGGAATCCTTTTTCGACCGTGACCGGAACTTCCGCCGATGGCTGGCTTTGGAAAAGTGCATCTTCCGCAATCCCATGACGGACGATTATATGGCAGTTTCTATCGGCGACGATCCAGAAGCGGTGTACTATTTCCTGCTGTTCTGCAAAAAGATCAACTGCCGTGAGGACGTCGACGAAACCTTCACGGAGTACCTGCAGTATCTCATTAATAAAAGTCTGGAGGGAGGATGCTGATGCCGAACTATATACAGAACCGAGTCACGTTCGATTGTTCTGAGGAAAAATTCAATGAAATCCTGACCGCAATCCAGAAAGACAGCGGCGAAAATGGGAACTTTGGTCTCGGCACAGTAGATTTCAACAAGATCATTCCCATGCCGGATCATATCTATCGTGGAAATCTCGGTACCCGTGAACGTGAGCTTTACGGCAAAAATAACTGGTACGATTGGAGTATCGAAAACTGGGGAACAAAATGGAATGCCTACAGCTTTTCCCGTGACGGAAATACCATCGGATTCCAGACAGCATGGTCGGCTCCTCATCCGATTCTCGCAGAACTGACCGGAATGTTCCCCGGGGTATATATCACCCATGAATGGGCGGATGAAGATATCGGTCAGAACTGCGGTACGAGAGAATATCTCAACGGCGAAACTGTCGGCGAGATTATTCCCGAAAACAACCGTGAAGCACTGGAACACGCATTTGAGGTATGGGGATATACGGCAGAAGATTTCGAAATGTGTCTGAACGCTGCCGGAACAGATTATATCCGGATCGATGAAGAAACCGAATACGAAATGGTGGAACTGTTCGGAAATCCCGCTTTCTTTACCAATGATCGGATCAGCGACGAGGATATCCCGCAGGGATTCTACTGTTACCATCTGCGGTTTGATGATGAACTTTCCGACTTCGCCACCGTGGAACCGAGAGTGGCAATCAACCATGCAGGCAACGTGATCACCACCGAGCCGCTGGATTTCGGAGAAAGCGGAGTCTTGGAGCTGACCGAAGACAATGGAATCAATTTCATGGGTGCCGTCCTTACGATGAAAGAGATCATCGAAGCCGAAAAAGAAGCACTGGAATGTGCTGAGGAAGAATGGATGACGCTTGGATGACGGAATCATCCTCTTTATCGTG
Organism: Clostridia bacterium; assembly: GCA_017407225.1. Lineage (GTDB taxonomy): Bacteria > Bacillota > Clostridia > Oscillospirales > CAG-272 > UMGS1696. The sequence continues at coordinate 1,960 of JAFQWY010000286.1, forward strand.
GGTGTAGTCTTCGGCGGCAGTGTCGGTGCCATGCTCACGCACCTCTGGATGATAGCAAATCAAAAGTAAATACAAAGGCCGTTTTGTGTAAGAGATCAAAGACGATTTCACACAGACGGCCTTTTTTCTTTTGCACAAAA
>JAFQWY010000287.1 GCA_017407225.1 Clostridia bacterium
ACTGGAGATCGCAGGCACCATCGTCGGTATGGGCAGCGGCGCGGCTGAAAAATCCTGTTGGAAAATCGGGGACAAGGTCTGTGCTCTGCTTGGCGGCGGTGGATACGCGGAATACGTCAATGTGAAATACGATATGCTCATGCCCGTCCCGGCAGGATGCTCCATGACCGATGCGGCGGCGATTCCCGAAGCATTCGCCACGGCATATCTGAATCTGGTATACGAAGGACGGGGCAAAGCCGGTGAGACTCTTCTCATGAACGCCGGTGCCAGCGGTCTTGCCAGCGTGGTAATCCCCATGGCGAAGGCACTGGGAATGCGTGTCATCACCACCGTCCGCAAAGCGCATCAGGTGGAAGCCATCGCCCCTCTGGGAGCCGACCGGATTGTGAACACCTCGGAAGAAGATATCGCAGCGGTGCTGAAGGAAGAGCTTGACGCAGGTCACGGCGTGGACCTCGCCATTGACTGTCTGGGCGGAGAGGTGATGGGCAAATGCCTGCCCCACCTGAACCGGGGAGCCAGATGGATCATGATCGCCGCTCTTGCCGGTCAGCTGACGGAAGTGGATCTGAAGAATATCTACGTCAAAGGCATCCGCATCATCGGCAGTACGCTCCGTTCCCGTGCACCGGAAGTAAAAGCCGCACTTCTTGCGGAACTGACGGAGAAAATCTTCCCGCTGATCCAGTCCGGCGAAGTGAAGCCCACAGTCTGTGCAGTCTATCCCATCACCGAAGCGGAAGAAGCACAGAAGATGATGAAAGACGGACGTCAGGTGGGCAAGATCGTGATGACGGTCGGTACCTGAAATAACACAATTTTCTATCAGAATCGGAGGAACAACTCATGCTTACCAAAATCGCTACCAAGAACGCTCCCGGCGCAATCGGCCCCTACTCCCAGGCAATCAAGTACGGCGACGTCGTATTCACATCAGGTCAGATTCCGCTGACTGCCGACGGCGCACTGGTGGACGGCGACATCAAAGCTCAGGCAGAACAGGTGATGAAGAATCTCGCCGCAGTTCTCGCCGAAGCCGGTGCATCCTTTGACACCGTGATCAAGACCACCTGCTTCCTTGCCGACATGGCAGATTTCGCCGCATTCAACGAAGTGTACGGCGCTTACATTACCTCCGCTCCCGCAAGAAGCTGCGTGGCAGTGAAGACTCTGCCGAAGAACGTGCTCTGCGAAGTGGAAGTGATCGCAGTCTGCCGATAATCCAACAAAAATCACCTGAGGAGGATATGCTGTGAAACGGATTGATATTCATGCCCACGCAGTTGCGTTTCCCGAGCTGACCCCCAGACACCGCTATACCGGCGAGAGATTCCTCTCTGCAGAGGAACTGACCTCAATGTACGACAGATTCGGAATTGAACGCGGTGTGCTTCTGCCGATTGTTTCCCCGGAAGCCCAGTGCTTTCTCATGACTCCGGAAGGTGCCTGCACTCTAAGCCGGCAGAATCCGGATCGTTTTTCCTGGTTCTGCAATGTGGATCCCCGTGCGGTGGATCATCGGCCTTCTTCGGATCTCGGTTATCTTCTGGAGCATTACAAAAACCTCGGCGCAAAAGGGGTGGGTGAAGTAACCGCAAATCTGTACGCGGATGATCCAAAAATGGAGAATCTGTTTGAAGCCTGCACGGCTCTCGGACTTCCCGTTCTGATTCACATTGCCCCCCACGAAGGAGGACTCTACGGCATCATTGACGAGCTGAATCTGCCGCGGATCGAGAAAATCCTGAAAAAATACCCGGATCTGACGCTGATCGGACATTCCCAGCCGTTCTGGAGCGAGATCTCCGCCGACAACACCGATGAAATCCGCAACGGATATCCCAAAGGCAAAGTCACGGAGGGCAGAATTGCCGCCCTGATGCGTGAGTATCCCGGGCTGTGCTGTGATCTTTCGGCAGGAAGCGGATGCAACGCTCTCACACGCGACCCCGATTATGCCGCCGGTTTTCTGACCGAATTCGCTGACCGGATTTACTACGGATGCGATATCTGTGCCAGCTTCAACGACCATCCCGCACGGCTCAACGCGTTTCTGGATTCCCTGGTACAGTCCTGCGGAATCTCCCGGGAGACTTACGAAAAAATCTGTTTCCGGAACGCAGAACAGCTGCTGGGACTGAACTGAGGGAAGGAGAACGAGTATGGAAAAGCTTGCCATTCACGGCGGTACTCCCGTCATCGTCAGTCCGCCTGCCGATCTGTTCCGCTGGCCCATCATCACCCCCGAGGATGAAGCGGCCGCGCTGGAGGTCATCCGTAACAACAGCTTCTCCGGCACCGATCTTACCATACAGTTTGAAAAGGAATTCGCACAGTGGCTGGGCTGTTCCCACGCTCTCGCCTTTTCCAGCGGCACCATGTCCCTGACCGCTGCCATGTTTGCGGCAGGACTGGGCATGGGAGACGAGATTATATGTCCGACAAAAACCTACTGGGCAAGCGTGACGCAGGCGTTTTCCTTCGGCGCCACCCCTGTATTTGCCAATATTGACGAGCATTTCGTTCTGGATCCCACCGATCTGGAGCGGTGCATTTCTCCTCATACCCGTGCCATCATGGCGGTTCATTACAGCGGCTATCCCTGTGACATGGATCCCATCATGGAAATTGCCCGGCAGCACAATATCATTGTCATCGAGGATGTTTCCCACGCACAGGGAGGTCTGTACAAAGGACGGCGGCTGGGCACCATTGGGGATGTGGCTGCCATGTCCCTGATGAGCGGGAAATCCTTCGCTGCAGGGGAACTTGGCATTCTCGTCACCAACAACCGTAAACTGTACGACCGCGCCGTTGCCTATGCCCATTACGAGCGCAACAATGCCGGCTGGCTTGAATCGGAAGATCTCGCGCCCTATGCCGGAATTGCGCTGGGAGGCATGAAAGGCCGCGCCAATCAGCTCTGCGTAACCCTTGCAAGAGGTCAGCTGAAGCATTACGATGAACGGTGCGTTCAGATCCGGCGTGCCATGAACCGGTTCTGGGATCTCCTGGACGGTCTGCCGGGACTGTATGCCGTACGCGCCGACGAATCCGTCGGTTCCAACATGGCAGGCTGGTACAATGCCATCGGCGGATACCGTCCGGAAGAGCTGGGCGGACTTCCTGTGGGAAAATTCTGTGAAGCACTGCGCGCGGAAGGCGTTTCCACATGGGACGGCGCCAACTGGTGTCTGCATACCCACAATCTGTTCAAAACCATGGATCTGTACCATGCAGGAAAGCCGACCAGAATTGTGCATGCCCATCGTGATGTGCGGCTTCTGGACGATGCCTGCAGACCGTCCGAAGAACGGTGCTGCCTGACAGTGCCCTGGTTCAAGTATTACGATGAAGAGTGGATCGCCCGGTATGCCCATGCGTTCCGTAAGGTGATCGAAAATCATGCAAGTCTGCTGGATCCTTCATCCTCCGGAATGAAACAGGGCGGCAGATGGTACGGTACAGCCGGAAACTGAGGAGGAAGTATGACAATCGAAAAGACAACCGTCAGAATCCCCGGACTTACAAAACGGTACACCTTCTGTCACATCTCCGATGTCCATGTGGCATATGCCCGTCCCGATGAACCCAAAGAAGCAAGGGAAATGGCGGAAAAACACGCACAGCGGTGGTCGCCCAACGGAATTCTTCCCGTTGATGCCCTGGATGCTGCCCTGAATCATGCCGACCGGATCCACGCGGACGGTGTTTTTCTCTGCGGAGACTGTGCGGACTATCTCAGCGACGGTACCGCCGCTTATCTCCATGACCGGATTGCACGGACGGAAACAGAAGTGTTCTTCGTCTGCGGCAATCACGAAGGCGGCGATTACTATAAAAAAGTGGAGGATCTCCGCGTCTGTTATCCCGTTTATGCGGATCTGATGTACGGATCCCCGGCTTTCTGGGTCAGGGACATGGGCGAGTTTCTCATCATCGGTATGGATGACTCGGACAAGAATATCCGCCGGGAGCAGATCTCGGCACTGGAAGAACAGCTGGAACGCGGCAAACCCATCGTTCTTCTGATTCATATTCCTGTCTATACCGCCGCCATCGATCCTCCTGTCCGCACACAATGGGGGCCCGGCGGATGTGACTATTTTACACTGGGTCTGCCCCACGATCCCCCGCTGTCCCGGGAATTCTGCAAGCTTCTCAGCCAAAAGGACAACAACATCGCCGCTATCTTCGCCGGACACATCCATCTGGCTCACGAAGGTGAGTTCGCACCGGGAAAGATGCAGTATACATCCGCCCCAACTTTCACGGGATACCTCCGCGAAGTCACTCTGGAAGGCTGAATTCACAGAAAAAGACGCATCCACTGTTTTTATCGGATACGTCTTTTTTTCGTCATGATATCAGATTTTTCTGATCTTTGCCATTTCACGGTAAAAACCGTCAGGCTTGAGATCCGCTGTGGATTCGTTTTCTGCCAGATATGCCCGCATGGCATAACAGAAGGCACATTTTGTCGGATAGCCGGCTTCATCGGGAACAAATCCCTTCTCCGCTGCATATCCGTACAACGCTTCGGTTCCGCCGTACAGAAGCCGATGCATGACCGGGTATTTTTCCGCTTCAATCCGTCCGTGCAGATAGTCCTCCGCTGCCGCCGCAAGTCCCGGACATCCTGACGGAATCACGTTTCCGTACAGATCCAGATGACAGTGAACGGTACCGATCAGATTGGTGCAGGGTTCTCCTGTAATCCATTCCTCCGCAGGCTTGGCAGGATAAATCTCCCCTGCAATGGCAAGAGCCCGTCCGTTCATGCCCAGACCGTATTCCCGTGCGGTATCCGTGATGTAATGCCGTCCCAGTGACGTCTCAAGCTCTTCTTTTTTATATGTTCTGTTCTTTTCCAGCTTCATCAGGCGGCGCAGATACCGTTCCTGCCAGATGAAATAGTCGAATTCCATATCATTCAGCAGCTTCAGAAGCCGCAGAGGTCTTTCAAGAGGCACATATTCGATATGGAAGGGATCCACGGAAATCATCACAGTATCCACACCAAGTTCACGGAGCTTCAGAAGTCTCTGCCTGCCGATTTCCTCTCCGGTGCACCAGAAGGCATTGGTTTCGATGTAATCCACAGCGATCCCATACCGGTTCATCACCCGGATCAGGGAGCACAGAGCGCTGAAATTCACAAAAGGCTCTCCGCCGCCGATATGCACGGACGCTGTTCCCGCTTCTGCGAGGATGGAACACAGCTTCTCCGCGCTTTCTTCCGTCAGATATTCCTTCGGACAGGACGGCGCGGATGCAAACATACAATGCCGGCAGGCTGCGGGACAGTTATAATTCAGAATAATTCCGGAATACATGGGGGGTGTTCATGATCGTTCTCCCGTTTTTGTTTTATTATAGCAAAACTGCCGCAAAAAATCAATGCAATCCGCGATTTTATAGTCATTTTTCATCAAAAATATTGCGCTTATCGGAAAAATATGCTATAATGAGACAAATTCTGAAGAAATACAGGTCAGCATTCCATGAAATCCAACATCCGGGACTATCTGGGCGACAGGTCCCTTTACACAAAAATGGCAAAAATCGCCATCCCCGTCGCACTGCAGCAGCTGATTACCGTGGGCATCAACCTGATGGATACCATCATGCTCAGTTCCATGGGGGATGATCAGCTTGCCGCCTCTTCCCAGGCTACACAGTTCATCACACTGTTCCAGATCTGCTGTATGGGCATCGGGATGGGTGCATCCGTTCTCACCTCGCGTTACTGGGGTATGAAGGACAACACCTCCCTGAAGAAAACCATCACCATCATGCTTCGCTTTGTTCTGGGATTCGCATCCGTTTTTACGGCTGCCACCATCGCGGTTCCGGGGCTGATCATGCAGATCTATACTCCCGACCAACCCATTATCGATTACGGCATCATATACCTGCGGTGGATGATCCCCACCTATATCTGCATGGGGTTGTCCCTGACCTGCACCATCGTTCTCCGTACGGTCGGGCAGACGCTGGTCCCCCTGCTCTGTTCCATCTGCGCGTTCTTCGTCAACGTGTTCTGCAACTGGGTGTTCATCTTCGGTATGCTTGGTGCTCCCAGAATGGAGATTGCCGGTGCGGCTCTGGGTACGCTCATCGCCCGTATTTTCGAGCTGTGCTTCATCTGCGGCTATTTCTTCATCATTGACAAAAGAATCCGCTACCGCCTGCGTGATGTACTCATGAACACCCGAGATCTTGTGCGGGAATACTTCCGTGTCAGCATCCCCGTGCTGATCAGTGATTCCCTGCTTGCTCTCGGCAACAACGCTGTGGCGATTATCATGGGACACATCAGTCCCGCATTTGTCGCGGCCAACTCCGTCACCGTGGTGGTTCAGCAGCTCAGCTCCGTACTGACCACCGGGATCTCCAATGCAAGCGGTATTATCACCGGGCACACCATGGGCGAAGGCGACTACGAAAAAGCGCAGCGTCAGGGATACACTTTCCTGATCCTCGGCTTCCTGATCGGCTGTGCGGCGGCGGTCGTGATTATGATTCTCCGCGCTCCCATCATCAATTATTACGATGTATCGCCGGAAGCAAAAAACATTGCCTGGGACCTCATGAACGCGATCATTATCATCGTCATCTTCCAGTCCATGAATTCCATTCTCACAAAAGGGGTTCTCCGTGCGGGAGGTGACACCAAATTCCTGATGCTGGGCGACATCCTCTTCCTTTGGGTGGCATCCATCCCACTCGGTGCGCTTGCCGGTCTGGTGTTCCACTGGTCTTCCTTCTGGATCTACACCATGCTGAAAATCGACCAGATCATCAAATGTGTCTGGTGCTACTTCCGTCTCAGAAGCGGAAAATGGCTGAAGAAAATCCATAAAGCAGGTGAACCCGTTTCCAAATGACATCTCCGGAGGCATCGTTATGAAACTCAATCCCAGAATTCCCAACAACATCATCGGAATCCGTCCCGCCGACAGTATCTCCGAACGCATGCCCTTCGATCCTCTGACCACCGGTTCCACACAGTTCCGGATTCCGGCAGTTGTCACTCTCTCCGACGGCACCATCGTCACGGCAGCGGATGCACGCTGGAATACCTGCGCCGACGGATGCGGACTTGACACCGTTGTTTCCGTTTCCGAAGACGGCGGGCATACATGGCGCTCAACCTATGCCAACTATCTGGGCGACAACGGAAATTCCGTGAATATCTACTCCACGGCTTTCATCGATCCCTGCCTGCTGGCAAAGGATGATGTGATTTATCTGCTGGTGGATCTGTGGCCCGGCGGCGTTGCCCTCAACTCCTCCCGGTTCCGTCCCGTTCCCTCCACAGGGTATGATGAAAGCGGCCGTCTTCTCCTCCGCTCTTATTCGGACAAGGAGTTCAATTACCGTCTCGGTGAATTTGACGAAAACGGACTGGCAAAAATTGTACACATCAACGGAAGTGAAGTCCCCGGATATACCGCTGACAAATGGTTCAACCTGTACTGGAACGGAGAAGACATTCACTCCAACCTGTTCTACTACACCGCCCCTTACTGTGTCTGCCCCACCAGTTTCCTGTATCTGACAAAATCAGAAGACAAGGGTAAGACCTGGTCCGCTCCTCTCATGCTCAATCCCATGGTAAAGAATGCCTGCGAACCTTTCTACGGCATCGGTCCCGGACGGGGACTTGTGACAAAGTCCGGCAGAATGATGTTCCCCTGCTACTACTACGACCGGGGAGAGCAGGGTATGAGCTTCATCTACTCCGACGACGGAGAGTCCTGGCACCGCTCCCCCACCCTCGGATTCAATCTCTCCAGCGAATCCCAGCTCGTGGAACTGTCCGACGGAAAAATCCGCGCCTTCTTCCGCAACTGGATGAGCAGTCTCTGTTATGCGGACGCCTCCTTCAACGGATCCGGCTATGTCTGGGGTGAGATCGTGAAGACTGCCGAGCTTCCCGGACGTGCCTCCAACTGCCAGATTGCGGCACTCCGGCATTCCAGGCAGATCGACGGATGTGATGTTCTCTTCGCAGCCTGCCCCGCCAATCCCGACCGTCACAGGGACAGCGGACGATGCGGCGGTGCCATTCACACTTTTCTCTACAATCCTGCCAACGGTGAAACAAAGCTGCACAAGGTAACGCCCGTCAACGGCGGAAATGATTTCTACGGATACTCCTGCCTGACCGAGCTTGCCGGCGGCGATCTGGGATTGATCTGGGAAAGCGAGTCCGATATCAACTTCACATGGAAGGTATTTCCTTATCCAGAACTGGTCTGATTTCCTGATATTACCAAATAGCATAAACGGTTTCCTGTTTTTGGCAGCAGGAAACCGTTTTTTTGTTGCTATGTGCCAAGTTGTATTCATAAACAGTGTAAAAAATTATCTTCCCAAAATGCCGTAGTTATGTTGTTTCGGGCGGATGAATATGGTATAATATATAGTAGGAAATTTTGAGCCAAAATACTGTCAAAAATAAGGATTTATTATTGTATGCGCCATCTGAAAGAAAAAATACTTGAGTCACTCCAATCCGTCCTGCCCATATCGTTGATCGTCCTGCTCCTGAGCATCACCATCGCTCCGGTTTCCTCCGGCGTGCTGGTTCTTTTCCTGTTCGGAACACTGATGCTGATCTTCGGTATGGGTTTATTTACTCTTGGGGCGGGTATGTCCATGCAGCCCCTGGGCGAAGGTATCGGTATCGTCATGAGCAAATCGAAGAAACTCCTTCTTCCCATGATCTGCTGTTTTATTCTCGGCGTTCTGATCACAATTGCGGAGCCTGACCTGACCGTTCTGGCGGAACAGATTCCCTCCATTCCCAATCTGGTGCTGATCCTCTCGGTCGCATTCGGTGTGGGCGCGTTCCTTGTAATTTCCCATCTGAGAACCTGCTTCGGGATTCCCCTGTCCCGGCTTCTGCTGATCTTTTACATAGGCGCATTTGTTCTCACGATTTTCGCTCCCAACGATTTCATTCCCGCGGCTTTCGACTCCGGCGGCGTTACCACCGGTCCTATCACGGTTCCCTTCATCATGGCGCTTGGTATCGGTATGGCTTCCATCCGAAGCGACAAGCATTCCGCCGACGACAGCTTCGGTCTGGTCGCGCTCTGCTCCATCGGTCCCATCCTGTCGGTTCTGGCGCTGTCCATCGTATACGAACCCACCGCAGAAACCACCGAAACCGTCATTTCCGAAGTTCTCACCACCAAGGATGCCATCATGCATTTTGTTGCGGAACTTCCCAAGTATGCAGAGGAAGTACTGATTGCCTTCTTCCCCATTGTAGGTGTGTTCCTCGTTTTCCAGCTGATCTCCCGCAGATTCAAGAAAACCCAGATTCTCCGTATGGCCAGCGGTATGCTGTATACATACATCGGTCTTGTGATGTTCCTCACCGGTGCCAATGTGGGATTCATGCCCGCCGGTTCTCTGATCGGCAAGGAAATCGCCATTAGCTCCTACAAGTACCTGCTGATTCCCGTTGGTATGTTCATGGGTTATTTCATCGTTGCTGCCGAACCTGCCGTTGCTGTGCTGAAAAAGCAGGTTGAAGAAATCTCAAACGGCAGAATTTCCCAGCACTCCATCGGCATGGGTCTTTCCATCGGTGTTGCGGTCTCCGTGGGCATTGCCATGCTTCGTATTCTCACCGGAATCTCCATTCTGTGGTTCCTGATTCCCGGTTATGTGATTTCCCTCACCATCAGCTTCTTCGTACCGCCCATCTACACCGGCGCCGCATTCGACTCCGGCGGAGTTGCCAGCGGTCCCATGACCACCACCTTCCTGCTTCCCTTCGCGGTCGGTGCCTGCCAGGCTATGGGCGGAAACATTCTCACCGACGCGTTCGGTATTGTGGCAATGGTTGCCATGACTCCTCTCATCACCATCCAGTGCATCGGTCTCTACTCCGAACTGAAGAGCCGCGCAAAGCACAGAAAGATCGCAGAGGAAATCGCACAGATCGAGGACTGTGTCCTCTATTACGATGAAGTGAACGAGGAGGTGCAGGTATGAGCTCCATGGAACGGATCAAAATCCTCGCAGCAATCACCGAACGTGGTTACGGACGCGAGCTTGTCACCTGGATGAGCCAGCGCGGTCTGGGCTATCAGCTCCGATTCGTCGGACAGGGCACCGCATCCTCCGAGATGATGGACATCCTGGGTCTCGGTTCCAGTGACAAAGACATCGTCATCAGTATGGGCAAGCAGAGCGCCGTGGAAGCGGTCGCCAGTGCCTATATGGACAACATGAATTCCCTCAGACGGGGACGGGGCATCATGATGCTGCTCTCCCCCAACGCCATCAGCAATGTGGCGGCTGCAATCCTTGCCATGCAGAATATTCAGGTGACGGAGGAAGATAACGAACCTATGAAAAACGAACATAAATACAGTCTCATCCTGATCGCGGTCAATCAGGGCTACACCGATGCTGTGATGCAGTCCGCACGTCAGGCAGGCGCTACCGGCGGTACCATCATCCGCGCACGTCTTGCTTCCGACGAAACCGCCGAACAGTTCCACGGCTTCAATCTCCAGTCCGAAAAGGAAATCGTAATGATTCTCGCTGCAGACACCATCAAGGACTCCATCATGAACGCAGTCAATGCCGAATTCGGTCTGAAATCCGAAGCACAAGGTATGGTTCTTTCCCTTCCCGTAGACAAGGCGTTCAAGATCTGACAGAATTCCCACAAAAAACACAACAGGCTGCCGCATCAGGAGAGTTTCCCGGAATGCTGCAGCCTGTTTGCTGTTGTTATACTCAGTGGATCGCACCGAAGCTTTCACTGTCCATGCCCTTTTCAAGGCTGATGATTTTCACAAAATAAGAATACTGTTCGTTGACCCGGATCTGTACACGATCGCCCTCTTTTCTGCCCATCAGAGCTTTTCCGAGAGGAGAGTCCTTGCTGATATTCCCTTTAAGAACATCGTTCCGCAGAGGCGTCACCAGTGTGATGGTAACTTCTTCCTCTTCTTCCTCGTCAAAATAGGTAACCCGGTCGAACAGTCCGATGGTGAACTCATCGGACTCATCGGTGATAATGACGGCACCGTCCAGCATCGCTTTGAGATACCGGATTCTGGAATAGTTCCGGTTCAGCTCGCGCTTTGCACTGCGGTATTCATCGTTTTCCGAAAGGTCACCGAGTGCGCGGGTTCTCTGCACTTCGGCGATGCACTTCGGAGTGGTTTCTTCCTGTCTGAATTTGATTTCTTCTTTGATCTGTTTGATTTCTACTTCGGTTAATTCCTTACGCATGATCTGCTCCTGTTTTGTGTTGATGCTTTATTATACCACATCCGGGACAATTTTTCAAGTGCTTACGGTTCCAGTGCAGGATCTTCATACACCGGTCTGGAAGTTCCGCATTCACTGCAGCACTGCTCATCCGCATCCGAAAATGCGCCGCAGACACACTGCCACTGGTCTTCCCTGTCGGCTTTGCTGTGGACTACGGTATGGCTTCCGGAAGAACCGATCATAATCCCCATGTACCGCTGATTTTTCCGGCCGAGGGAACCGTCGTGCACACAGTATCCCACATAGGAAAACAATACATCCGCAAAACGCACAGAAGATTCGGATTCTTCCAGTGCAGTATTCGCCGCCCGAATCAGCTCCTCACGCCGCTCTGTGAACAATGTCTCGTAATCTATGGAGTTGGAAGATCCGATGGAATACTGTGCCTGCATCAGCCCGTACTTCAATGCGGACAGAGCCTCTTTTTCATCACAGTCGTTTTCAGTCCGGAACCAGCCGGCATAGCGAAGCCCGACCGTTTCCATCACGGAAGCCCCTTCCGGCAGAATTTTGTTTTTCCGGACAATGTTGAAGGGCTGCATAGCATCGTGGGAAACGCCATCCGGCAGCCGGCTGAGAATGATAACGTGTTTCATATCCGTCTCCTGTTTTTTCTTTTATTATACTATGCCGGAGCAGTTTTTGCAAGTGCACCGCACAAAAATTAAGCCATCCTCTTGCAATATTACAAATATTATGATATAATAATTAAGTACGTATTGAATATGTCTCTGTACCTCAGTTGGATAGAGGGTTCGCCTCCTAAGCGAAACGCCGGCGGTTCAATTCCGCCCAGGGACGTAATTTGGTGCCGGGATTGAAAAATTCCGGCCCTTTTTTATTTTTCCGGCATTATAATCACATCTGAGGTCAACTGAAATCAATGGGAGCAAAAAAATGAGCTGACCGAACTCCAAACATACCGATACCGTAAAAATGAAAAAACGAGCCGCATATACATAGTTCAATGCAATACGGCTCGTTCTCTGTGCTATCCGTCAATCAGTATCGGCAGTATACGGGAGACCGATGTGTTATTCTTCCGCTCTAAAACAGATTTCAATCCAGTATTTGCTCTCTCCGACATCATCGGAATCTGCTCCGCTGCCGGCAAACTCCACTGTGTTCACTCCATTCTTCCAGCCGGACTGTGAAATGTTCCTGCCTGCCCGAAGAATTTCCGCTGTGCAGTCCCGTACTTCAATAATCACCTGTCTCGCGCTTTCCTCCGGTTTTTTCTCAAGATACATCCGTACCGTTCCGCCCTCAAGATCCCAGTTCATGCATTCTATGCGAAGTCCCTCCGTAAAGACGGACAGTCCGCATTCTGCTCTGAAATGGAACCGTTGTCTGAGGCCGTCTGCAGGATAGAGACGATATCTTCCCCTTCCATCCTCTTCGGTATGTCCGCCCAGAAAAACATATCCCAGAACATCATCCCGATAGAAAACGGAGCAGGAGGTACGCATGGCGCCGATAAATCCGTTGTCGATCTCACCGTCATAGGGCCACGGAGCATTGCTGATATCGTGCTTTGTGGGTATGAACATTCTGCCTTTCTGCAGCGGCTCAAATCCCCATCCGGCGGCTCCCCGGTTCTGTTCCGTTCCATACCAGGGATAATCCGTACCCGTATTGATCAGCATAAAGGAAGACAAATATGACGCATATCCCGTCCGCATCCAGAGAGAACTGTTGTCTTCTGTATATACTTTGCCGTCTGCAGCACCCGGTATCATCTTCGCGCGTCTTCCCGCATAGTTTACGGCATAATCCAGAACGGATCGTCCGCCGAGCTGTGCCATATAGCTCATCAGATACTCACAGTCGCTGCTCTGCCGGACATCGCTGCCCATATGGTAGAAGGTAGGTTCGATGCATCCTCTGTCCGCCATGTTTGCCCGGATTTCTTTCTCCATGAACTCCCAGACCGCGTCCTTGCCGACAGGAGCAAACCGGATCTCTCCTCCCTCTCCGGGACCATTTTTATTCTTATCGTAGAAGGTCAGATCTTCCGGCAGAGGATTCTTCAGCCCGTATTCTGCAATGACATGGGTGGATTCAAAGGCAGTGGAGTCAAACCACATCTCCGAGCCGAAGGGATAGGGATGAATCTCCAGCATATACATCACTTTCTGTTCCCAGTAATGCCGCAGTTTTGCCGCCTCATTGGGATATCCTTCCCTCTCCAGATCCTCAATCAGCCATGGGATATTGATCTCATGGAAATTCCCCTGCTTGAATGCCCAGTCGCAGTATCCGTGATGCGCCCAGCCGTTTTTCATAAAAATGGAATACGGCACTTCATAGAACGCCATCGCGGTACGGTATGACCGCATCAGATAGCCGCGCCAGTCCAGATATTTCGTCATATCCGGATATTTTCGTGCAATCCGATACATATCCCGGTACAAACCGATAATGTGTGTGTAATCGAAGGTACGCCACATCCGTTCCTGACCGTGTCCGCCGCTGCCATAGGTGACGGTACTGTTTCTGTTGTCAAACCAGTAGTCGGAACCGTAGATTCCATAGGGATAGGGTTCTTCATCCTCCCGTCTCTGCAGACCGCCCCACAGAAAATGCTCCATATAGTATTCTACGGCATCGATCTCCTCCTGACAGGGATAATAGCAGTTTTTTGCCGCAATTACAGATGCTTTGCAGAGTCCCGGGTCGTCTGCCCCTCCTGTGCAGTAGGGATAGATCCCTTCCGTATATTCCGGAGTCAGCATCCGTTCCGTTTCCATATTCCAGAGAGAGATCAGCCCATTGTACCAGGCATCTCCCCTATATTGCTGGCAGGATGCAACGTGACGGGCACGTATTTTCAAGAGAGTTTCGATATCCTCCGTGGCAAAGTAGTCCAGATATCCGTATCCGTCCGCATACTTTACCGCAATCGGATATCTTCCCGTCTTTCCAAAAGACAGACTGTAAACATCGTACCCACCGCGGTTATCTTTCTTCTGCCACTTCACCTGATCGGGAAACTCCAGCGTGTAATCCGACCGATGTCTCACTGCCAGTGTGCAGTCCATCCCCTTCGGAATCACCATTCCCGGCAGCGAAATGACATCCGGACGTCCGGCAGCGTACACGATATCGCGGATATCCTCATAGCTTTCTGCCCATCGGAACAGGAAGGTAAATGTTCTGCTTTCCCCCGGTCTGAGACGGGTATTGACATCTTCGGGGAACCATACGTTTCTTTCTGTGTCTTTGGCATGGATACAGACACTGTACGTCCCGTACCATCCGGGGGCTCGCGTGGAGTGGTCCAGTTCACAGTCAATGAGAGATGTGTCTTTTCCGCACAGCATCACCAGAGCCGGGAAAACACCGTCGGGCCGCTGCCAGTACAGAACCGATGCATTCCCGGATACATACGCATGACGTACCAGCCGCTGTGTGTAATTCACTCTTGCGTCCGCCACATATGCCGTATTCATCTGCAGCGGCAGTTTCAAATCATCAATTACAACCTCTGCTTCCGCCGTATTCTGAACGGAAATCTCCCAGATCAGCTCTTTTCCTTCATGTTCCGAGAAACGGAAGTCTGAAGTCACCTTTACGTCCTGTCCGCTTTCCGCATCTGATCCGGCTCCATCCGGCAATGTGCAGGACATAAAAACCGTTCCCAGATGAAAGCCTTTGCCGGCAGCAAGAAAATTCATCCCTTCTTCGTTTCCACCCCTGCTGAGGACTTCCAGCCCTGTTCCGTTTTCATTCCATTCCAGATGAAAATATGAATTCTCCAGAATCTTTTTTGCTGTTTTCATATGTACAACTGCCTTTCTGCAAATTAATCTGTGTTATAACCGTACTTCTTTGATCCTCATTCTTTTCCTGACGGTTCTATTATACTATTTTTTTGCAGACCAGTCCATAGCTATCATGCAAAAATGCCTTATTTGCTGCTTTCAGAAGAGACAGCATTGTACTTCCTCAGGATCCGGAATGCCCTGCGATGCTGTTGTGATTCTCCTGTCATGCCACAACGTCATAGGCAATCCTCTCGCTGTCATAGTTCATTGCGCAGATTGAACCGTTTTTGACCAATGAAACCTCCCGCGGATTCGTCGAGCCGCTGATTCAGTGTCTTTCAATAAACTCCTCCACAATATCTTTATCCGCATATGTTCTTCGGATATCAACATAATCAGCCCCGTCCCCGTATTCCGCTTTTGTGCAAAGCAATATCCGCATCGGAGTGCCGTTCATGCTTCCCCCGGTGATCTCGAGCCAGAATGTGTCGTCAATCTCATAAATACATCTGAAATTCCATGTTCCCGCATCGGTGTAGGCGTATCCTGCAAAATCTTCCCACGTGAGCGCCATATTCTTATTTGATAGAGAGATGACATCACCGAGCGTGAGCTTCTTCTCCCCCTGCTCTGCTCCCGGCTGTTTTTCTGTGGTGAAGATGATCTCCTTGTCAGCTCCAAGTGATTTCTCGTAGATGGTCAGGATATATCCGTCGCCGTTTCTCATCGGCTCAATCACCGCAGTCGAAGTCACCCCGGAATACAGTTCACCCGTATCCCGATAAAGCTCAACCGTATAGTGTGCGGACTTTCTGTCGGCTTTCTCGAGGATAAAGCGATTGCCGAAACGGTTGGTATCCCAGTCCCCCGTGATCAGGTCGTACCACATCGGCTCATCCCCGGGCACAAGAACCGCGTTCACAGGTTCTGCATTGTCCGTTTTCGGCTGAAGTCCGGGCTGGTACATTTCTATCATGATGTCTTTTTCAAGTTTCCTGATATAAGCGCGCTCGAAATACCAATCGTGTGCTTCGATGGAGATTACGGGTCTGTTGATCGGATTTGTCAGGAAGCAAACCGCCGTCACGGCACAGGCAATCACAGCCAGTATCACAATCCAGAACGCTGGCCTCTTATAATGAAGCACTGACCTGATCCGTTCCTTCACGCTGACCTCTCCGAATGCCAGGGGACAGGCGGAGATCCTTGTACGATGCATCGCACTCCGATTCACACTGCATTCCAGAAGTGCCTCGGAATAGTCCGCACGCTGAGAATCGTCATATTCCTTCACCACACGTTCATCGCACGCCATCTCGATATCCCGGCACAGCAGGATGTACGCGAGCCACATCACGGGATTGAACCAGTGCAGCGTCAGCAGAAGAAATCCCAGCGGCTTCCACCAGTGGTCTTTGCAGCGGATGTGTGCTTCTTCATGGGCAATCACATAGCTCATGCTGACCGCGTCCATGTTTTCCGGCAGACAGATCCGCGGCCGGAGGATGCCGAACACAAACGGAGATGCTATCCTCTCGCTTGTGAAAATATTGCCGCAGAACAGCTTTGCATGGCGGATCCGCAAAAACACACAAAAATAACTGAAAATAAGGTACAAAAGCATCAAAGCGCTTCCGATGAGCCAGTAAAGCGTCCCAAAAAGCATCTTTTCCTGTACCCGGTCAACGGTCTGTTCCAGTTCAACCGTCACATCATCCGAAAATATCGGATTTGCAATGAGATCAATGAACGCCGGTTCGGACCGTTTTTGGCCTTCGTATCGGAATATTTCCTGTGGAACCGTTTCCGTACTCGGAATCAGGCTGTATGCGCTTTCAATGGAGAACGGCATCAGCAGTCTGAGAGCAACCAGTCCCCATAATACAACATGAATCCATTTCGGGGCTTTTTTCAGAATAAGCCTCAGGACGATCACAGCCAGCACCATCCAGCTCGCCGCAATGCTACTGTTCAGAATGACAGAAAAATCCATCACTTTCCCCCTTTCCGCGCCCGGTCAATCATCGCCTGCAGTTCATCGAGATCGTTTTCCGAGATTGTCTGCCGCTTTGTAAACGCCGCAAAGAAAGCCGGAAGAGAGCCTTCAAACTTTTCTTCCACAAATTCGTCAATCTCAGCAGACTGTGCCTCCTCTTTGGATACCAGAGCGCTGATCAGATTGTTCTCGATTTTCAGCACCCCACGATCACAGAGCCGTTTGACTACAGTGTAGGTTGTAGTAGCCTTCCATCCGAGCTGATCCTCACAAATCCTGGCCAGTTCTGCCCGGCTGACAGGCTCGCGTTCCCATAAAATCAAACAGAACCTGTATTCCTTTTCAAAAATCTTCGGTGTTTCCATGGCTGCGTTTCCTTTCTAATGGGTTAGAACTTCAATGCCATTCTAACCCATTAGAAAAGATTTGTCAATAGCTTTTAGAGAAGTTACATTCTGTTCAAAAAGCTTAGTAAAACGAATATGCATTGCTGCAGGTTCCGGAACATTCGAAAGGTCTTGTACTGCACCGACACATAAGACAGGCTTTCCGGCTGTGAACTGACACCCCCACGGTTTTATTTCCCGGGCAGGAACGCAAAAATACCGGAAATGTTCTGCTCCCGGTATTTTCCATCTATATGTTTTCGTTTTTACGTCTCATTCAGCAGCACCTGACGGTTGGTGCCGTAGAAAATATCGCTCTTGCCGGAGATCATGCGGCAGAATTCTTCAAAACGCTCCCAGTCTCCGTGGATATCAAACTCATAGGCATGACCCCAGATATAGTAAATCTGCGGTTTGTCGGGCTTGAGATTGATGAATTCCTCACCCAGAGCAAACAGCTTGTCCCATTCCACATGATGGTACACAGTGGGATTGAAACTATGCAGATTGGTCTGCAGATCGAAATTGTGGGTGGATGTGGTGGTACGTGCATACTTCACGCCTGTGTAGGTACGGATCAGATCTGCGACGTGCTCGTTCATCACATGGGTACCGCCGGGATAGGCCATTCCCACCACTTCATAACCGGCAAGCTCCGACAGCGCGATCCGGTCGTCCTCAACCTGACGGATCACCTCTTCATCGGACAGCTGGGACAATGCGGGATGGGTCAGGGTATGCACCGCGATCTCATGGCCTTCATAAATCGTCCGGACTTCGCAGGCACGGGGCTTCACGTGTGCCACAGTCACATCCTCACGCACCAGTGAACCCGGCTTTCCGAGCAGCCCGGAGTTCAGGTTGAATGTGCATTTCAGACCGTACTTGTCCAGAATCCGGATCAGACGCTGGTCCTGGGTTACGCCGTCATCATAGCTGAAGGTTACCGCTTTCATTTTTCCCTGAAACATATGTGATACCTCACTTTTTTCTGAAATTTAAGGGATGTTCCGGTTTGGTTCTTCTGTTACTGTGCTTTTCCGGACTTTGACTTCATCGCCGTGATAAACATGGCGGCACCGAGAATACACTGCGCGGGATAATACGTAAACAGGCACAGCTCACGGGCATATTCGTCGAAGTCGCTGAACCAGTCAAACACCAGCATCAGATCGGAGAAATAGAACAGAAAACATCCGACGACAATCAGGATGTTCTGAAAATTCCTGATCCGGATCAGATTGGACACCGCCTTGCCGAACATAAAGGAAATAATCACGCCGTACACACAGCAGATAACCTCGATCACCGGATCTTCAAAAACAAATACCGGGCACAGCTGGAGAACGCCGATGGAAATAACCGTCAGAATTCCGCCTGTCAGAGCATCTGTTTTGCCGAAGGGAATCAGGCAGCAGAGAGCGGCAAAATAGAACACATGCCCCAGTGCAAACAGAGCCGCGCCGGGGATAAACTCATAGTTGATGGCAATATCCCCCAGCATACCCAGCACAAAACCGGCAGTCATGACGATGGGATACTTCAGATTCACAGCTTTATTGAGCAGTGCATAAATCAGATTCACCGCCCCCAGCAGAACAAACATGGAACTTGCCGTGCCCTTCCGCCATGTTCTGCCGTGTTCGTAATACATGAAATCCCAGTACATCACCAGTCCGATGACGATGATATTGAGAATAATAAAGACAATCTTTCTTATATCAGCAGTTTTTTTCATGGCATTACCTCAGGAACATTTTCAGCAGTCTGCTGTTGATCACTCTGTCGAAAGGCTGGTACCGCATGGGAAGATCCAGCCATGTTATCTTGTCCACAATGCTCTTATGGTGTGAGAAAGTGTCAAAGCCGATCCTGCCGTGGTAGGAACCCATACCGCTTTCCCCGACACCGCCGAATCCCATTTCACTGGTGGCAAGGTGGATCACAACGTCGTTGATGCATCCGCCGCCGTAGGAACACCGTTCGGTTATGGTGCGGATGTGCTTTTTGTTCTCCGAGAACAGATACAGTGCCAGCGGCTTGGGTTTGCCGGCCAGCAGGGATACTACTTCCCCGAGCTTTTCGTATGTCAGCACGGGCAGAACGGGACCGAATACTTCCTCCTGCATCACTGCATCTTCCCAGGTGACATCAGTCATAACCGTAGGTGCAATCCGGCAGGTTTCCCGGTCGGATTCACCGCCGATGACGGTCTTTCCGGGATCGATCAGCCCCATCAGACGGTCGAAATGCTTTTCATTGATGATCTTGCCGTAATCGGGATTTTCAAGGGGATTCTCGCCGAACTGTTTCCGGATCTGTCTGACGATCTCCTGAACAAGAGCCTCCTTCACGGAACAATGGCAGAGAATGTAGTCGGGTGCCACGCAGGTCTGGCCGCAGTTGAGGAATTTTCCCCATACAATCCGCTTTGCCGCCAGCTTGATTTTCGCAGTGGTATCCACGATGCAGGGGCTCTTGCCGCCAAGCTCCAGAACTGCCGGCGTCAGGTGCTCCGCAGTATGTCGAAGAACTTCCCTGCCCACATTCTGGCTGCCGGTGAAGAATACAAAATCAAATTTCTGTTCCAGCAGGCTGTCGTTTTCCTTTCGTCCTCCGGTCACAACCGCAACATATTCTTCCGCAAAACATTCCTCAAGAATCATTTCGATCACGGCAGAAGTAGCGGGAGAATAGGCACTGGGCTTGACAACCGCCGTATTTCCGGCTGCAATGGCATCGGCCAGCGGCTCGATCGTCAGCAGAAACGGATAATTCCAGGGACTCATGATCAGGGTTACACCGTAGGGGGAGGGCTTCACATAACTGTGGGATGCAAACTGCGGAAGCGGTGTGGGGACGGTACGCTCCGCAGCAAACTTCCGGGTCTTGCGGATCAGATAGCTCAGCTCGGTCAGAACCAGTCCGGCTTCGCACATGAATCCTTCAAATTCACTCTTGCCCAGGTCGGCAGTCAGCGCATCGGTAATGTCATCCTGATGTTTCTTTACGGATGCATACAGTTTCTTCAGCATTTCGATCCGGAAATCCACATTCAGGGTAGCACCGGTATTGTAATACACACGCTGTTTTTTTACCAGGGCGGAAATCTGTTCCTGTGTCATAATTTTGGTACACTCCGGTTAATTGTTTGAAATATTAAAATGTTATCAGTTTATTATACCACAGCTTCATTGACCTGTCAACCGAGCACATGGGAAATCTTTACAGCATACTTGATTTTTCCGGAAATCTATTGTATAATCAAAGAAAAACGGGAGGTCATCTCATGGAATTTCTGAACAAAACTGCCATTTCCACCGGTGCGGCGTCGGGAATGGGACTTCTGTTTTCCCAGTGCTGGGCAGAAGCCGGCGGCAATGTCATCATGTGCGACGTAAACGAAAAGGTACTGGCGGAGAAGGTCAGTGAAATCAATGAAAAGAACGGCGGCCGTGCAGTGGGCGTAATCTGTGATGTCCGCGACTATGCTCAAGTGGTCACGGCCTGTGACCGTGCCGTAGCGGAATTCGGCTCCATCGACATCCTGTGCAATTTCGCCGGCGGAACCGCAGTCCGGATGCTGGGCGTGGATCCTTCGCTGGAATTTCCGGATATCCCCATCGACGTTTTCGACTGGGGCATTGATGTAAATCTGAAGGGTCAGTTCTACTTCGCTCATGCAGCACTGAAGCAGATGCGGCTGCAGAACAGCGGTCTGATCATCAATCTGGGCTCCATCACAGGTGAAGAAGGTGACGGCCGCGGTATGGACTACCCCACAGCCAAGAGCGGCGTCATGTACGGTCTTACCAAATCCCTGGCCAAGTACGGTTCCAGGTACAATGTGCGCTGCGTATGCATCTCCCCCGGTCCCGTGCTGACCCGTCCTGCCATGGCGAACATGAAAACCCTGGAAGGCCGCGCCGCGGAACCGCAGGAAATCATCGATCTGATTCTGTTCGTGGCTTCCGATAAGGGACAGTTCATCAACGGCACCAGTCTGCTCATCGACGGCGGACGGAATGCCATGGGCAGAGCATAACGGAGGGACACTATGAAGAAAACCTTTCTCGGACATGAAAATTCCCTTCTCTGCTGTATGATTCAGGCGGAGAATCCAACGGATGCCCTCTCGACGATCAACAAGGCACTGCCTGACAGTGATGCCTTCGGCTTCCAGCAGGAACAGCTGAACCCCATCTACCGCACGGACGAGATTCTCACCGGTATTTTTGACGCCATGGGTGACAAGCCCGCCTATGTCACCAACTACCGCGGTGGATTCAACAAGGGTCTGACCGATGAAGAACTTGGCGAAGGTCTGATCCGTCTGGTCCATCAGGGCGGCACTCTCTGCGATGTGATCGGGGATCTGTACTGCCGTGCCCCCATGGAGCTGACGGAAGATCCCACGGCAATCGACAAGCAGAAGCGCCTGATCGAGCGGATTCATGAAGCGGGCGGCGAGGTTCTGATGTCCTCCCATGTGCTGAAATACATCCCTGCCGAAGAAGTGGTGCGGATTGCTCTCGCCCAGCAGGAACGCGGTGCGGATGTGGTCAAGATCGTCACAGGCGCATCCACGGAAGAAGAAATGCTGGAAAACCTGCGGATTACGGCTCTGCTGAAAAAGGAGCTGAAAGTGCCCTATCTCTTCCTCTCCGGCGGAATGTGCCGTCTGCACCGCATGATCGGGCCCATGCTGGGGTGTGTGATGCATCTCTGCGTGGAGGAGCACGATGCTCTTGCCACAAAGGCACAGCCCAATGTCCACGATGTGCGGATCGTGATGGATCATTTCAACTCTGCGAAAATCGGTTAAACTCAACAAAAAGAAATGCCGGAGACTGGTGAATGTGCCAATCTCCGGCTGTTGTATTATTCTTCGGATATTGTTGATACAAACTTTTCAATCGCTCTGTTTGCAATCCGTTCCTTGGATTCAAATTCGGATACAATATTTGTGTCAAAAGCAGCAGTTTTACTGTTGATCACAGCAGGATAACCGCCGAACTCGCA
>JAFQWY010000288.1 GCA_017407225.1 Clostridia bacterium
ACGGAAGCCGATACCGACCTTGATGCCTTCGTTGATGCTGCGTTCCGCTCTGGTCAGGAAGATACCGATGTAACGGCCTGCGCCTGCGAAGAAGTCAATGTTGATAACAACGTACAGCAGGAAATATGCCACAGCCGCGATCACCACGGAAACGGTCAGATACCGCATATCCAGCTTCCGTTCCAGTCCTTCACGGAATACGTATTCCGCATCCGCCTCACCGGTCTTCTTTGCGAAGATGTTGCCGCCGATGGTTACGACTGCCAGACACAGCACTGCAAGCACGATGTTCTGGATGTCGTATACGGTCTGGTTGGTGGTGTTGTCCTTGGTGATGGCCACACCGAACAGACCTGCGGGAATCATGGATACGATGTACGAGAAGATTGCGCATACACACAGGAACGCCAGCAGGATACAACCCTGCACTGCCGCGTGCTTGGTGCGCTCAATGTTCATGCCGTTCTTGAAAGTGGCATTCTTGTCAACGGGTGCTTTTTTCTTTGCCATACGATTGTCCTCCGCCCACATCAGGTCTTACGTTATACCGTCGTGAGCGTCCTTTCTGAAAAATGATGTATAATATCAGACTGCGCTGTCTGTATTACCCGTAATTTCAGGAGCGACTGTTTCGGGCTTCTTTTCGCCAAGGTAACCGGGAAGATTCATACCTGCCATGTCAAACATTTCGGAAAGCGGGGGAATGGACTTGTAGAGACCGGAAATGAAGTCCGCGGTGGTACCCTTTCCGTCCTGCCCCTTCGCGCCGGAATCCCAGACGGTGATCTTGTCAATCTGGAGATTCTTGATGGCGTCAACCTGGATTCTGGTGATTTCTTCCAGCTTGTCAGCGATCATGAGACGAACCGCGTCGTCGGAGCTTCCGCCTGCAGACTTGACCAGTTCCGCGAAACCTTCCGCCTGCTTCATGAGCATTGCCTTGATACCGTCTGCTTCCGCCTGCATCTTCATGAGAGTAGCATCCGCTTCACCCTTTGCACGGCGTCTGATCTGTTCCGCTTCGGCTTCTGCCTGCAGTTCCAGCTTCTTCCGTTCGATTTCGGTCTTGATGATGACGTCGGCTTCCAGCTTGGCCTGTTCATAATGCGCACGGGCTTCTTCGGCTGCTCTCTGCGCTTCGTAGGATTCTTCCTGCGCCTTTGCCTTCTGGATGTTTTCGGCTGCGGTTGCTCTCTTGGTAGCTTCCGCTTCTCTTTCACGTCTGGTTGCATCGGAGTCGGCAATGGCTGCCTTTGCTTCGTTTTCACCGGTGATCGCTTCGGAATTGGACTTGGAGACGGAGATTCTCCTTTCCTTGTCAGCTTCCGCCGCACCGATGGCACCGGCACGTTCCGCTTCCGCTACGGAGATCTTCGCATCGTTGATGGCCTTCGCGGATGCTTCCTGACCGAGAGCCACGATATAGCCGGATTCGTCGGTAATGTCGGTTACGTTTACGTTGATGAGCCGCAGACCGATCTTCTTCAGTTCGGTTTCAACGTTGGAGGATACCGCTTCCAGGAACTTGTCACGGTCGGAGTTGATTTCTTCGATGTCCATGGTCGCAATGATCAGACGCATCTGACCGAAGATGATATCTTCCGCGATCTGCTTGATTTCATCGTTCTTCATTCCCAGCAGACGTTCCGCAGCGTTCTGCATAACACCAACTTCGGTGGAAATACCGACGGTGAATCGGGAAGGAACGTCAACACGGATATTCTGCTTGGAGAGCGCGTTTCTCAGGTCTACCTGAATGGACATGGGAGTCAGATCCAGATATTCGTATGCCTGGATCACGGGCCAGATGAAGGACGCGCCGCCGTGGATACACTTTGCGGATCTCTGCTGACCGTCCTGAGTGGTGCCGACCTTACCGTAGATTACCAGAATCTTGTCGGCGGGACACTTGCGGTAACGTGAGAGAATAACGATGATGGTGGTCAGAACGACCAGAACGATGACACTGGTGAGAATCAGAGAGGTTGAGGCGAGCCCGCCTGCCGTCAGAAACAGTTTCATAATGTTCTCCTTATCTTATTATAGCATAGATTTTCATAAAATGCACGTTTTTTTCGTTATTTTTTCGTCAATCCGGGAAATATTTTCACGGTTTTTGTGAATTATTCCGGAAATCAGGACTTTTTGCCGGTATCCAGGGGTTCCACAACCACCAGCCCGGTTTCATCTGTTGCCACAACGCGGACGCTCTCGCCGGTCATCAGCTTTCTGTCACTGGAGGTCATGGCTCCGATTTCCACAAATCTCTCCTGAATGGTCAGGTTGATCTTGCCGGCGCCCTTCATGTTTTCGGGGATCGGGATATATACGGTGCCCACTCTGCCGATGGCGTATCCCAGATTCAGGTTGCCGTTTGACTGGAGCTTCATGGAAATCTTCATCATCCATGCAATTCCCACCAGCGCCATGAATCCGATGGCCACGGACAGAATCACGGTGATAACAGTGTTGATGCCTGCTTCGTGCATCACCAGACCGGTCCAGCCGCCGATGGCAGCCATGGAAAGAATACCGCGCAGAGAGAACAGAACCAGCCCGCCGTCCCCCCCTTCCGCAAGGTCGCTCAGATCCGCATCGGGGTCAAAGTCCGCGTCGGAGTCGCCGATTCCGATACCGAACAGCACCAGGATCGTCTGTACCACCAGTGCCAGTGTGGAGGGAATGGCAATGAGCGCGTAGATCTGACCGACCAGATCCATGTTCGTAAACCAGGTAAGCATAAACTCCTCCTTTTTATTTATATGATGTCAGAACTTAAATCTTCCTCCGCATCAGCGAAGCGGAAGGTCGTGGGTCCGAATTGTAACCGCAGCTTCAATAACGCCGAGCCTGCCTGCAGGGGCTTCCCTGCCATCAGCGAAGCGGAAGGTCGTGGGTCCGAATTGTAACCACAGCTTCAATAACTCCGTACCTGCCCGCGGGGGCTTCCCTGCCATCAGCGAAGCGGAAGGTCGTGGGTCCGAATTGTAACCACAGCTTCAATAACTCCGTACCTGCCCGCGGGGGCTTCCCTGCCGCCGAGCCTGCCCGCAGGGGCTTCCCTGCCATCAGCGTTTTCGGCGTTTTTCTGCACCCAGATCGTCGATCATGCCGTCCGCCTGTTCCTTGATGATGGCGGAATAGTAGGTGTAGGATATGATACGGATGCCGTTTGTCAGTCTGCGTCTGGCTCCGGTTACCGGCTCTTCGTAGTTTTCCAGCAGATGCTCGATCACCTCGTCGATGGATCCCATGGAACCGGTTTCCGCCGTCATCTCCGTCATAACCCGGCATACGATGTCATACAGCTCGCTTTCCCGGATAATTCTGTCTTCCTCCGTTGTTCCGTTGATGTACTGGAGCACGAATGCCACTCTCGACAGCTGCATTGTATCCCGCATCATGCAGATCAGCAGAATCCGCGCCAGCTGTTCCTTGTCGTAGGTCTTCTTTGTGGGATTGGGTACCCAGCCGCGTTTGACCCAGTTCTGCAGCGTGGTGCCGTCCAGTCCGGTGATCTCCCGGATCTGCCCCAGCATGATTCCCTTGGCAATGTAGAATACTTTGTCGAGGAATTCCATCCCCGTGGCTCCGCCCATCTTATCTACGGCGAAATTGGTTCCGGGAATGTTTTCCAGTTTGCAGATGCCTTTCATCGGGACACCTCCTTTCTGTAACTGCTTCATGTTTCTGAATTAATTATATCACAGGTTCACACGACCGTCAATAGTTTTCATCAAATTTTAATCTTTTGTCACAGCCCGATGAATTACAGAAAATCAACTTGAAATACGGCGGATGTTGTGGTATAATAACAACTGCATCGCATCTGATCGGAGGCCATATGTATTTCAACGACTGCAACGAAAAAATTATCTATGTGGGAAACCGGGAGGGCGGACACCGTCTGTTCTGTACCCTTGCCGGCGTCACCTATCCCAATCCCGAGTACCGGATGCTGCGGTACCCATCCCGGGACTATGTTTTCGAGTATGTCATCTCCGGCTCCGGTTATCTGGAATACGACCGGGACGGTGAACCGGTTACGGAAAAGGTCACGGCAGGCACTTTCTACTTCATCGGACGTGGCGCGGAAATTACTTATTACGCCGATCCCGCCGATCCCTATGAAAAAATCTGGGTGAATCTGGACGGAGATATGGCAGAAAAACTGGCGGATTTCTTCTCTCTTGGTCAGGTTTTTACCGCTCACACCAATGTTCTGGATCTGTTCCTCGCAGTTCACGACCGTCTCAGCCACGCAACTCCGTCAAACCTTTCCGAAATCAAGGCGGATGTGTCCTGCCTGCTGTTTGAAATCCTGACACGGGTCAACCGTGATACCCTGTTCCCGGATGAAGAGGCAAAAAATACCCTCGACGAGCGAATCCGTGCCTATATTGATGCCAATGTGTACAACGAGCTGTCCCTCGATTTGATTGCTGAGAACTTTGGCATCACGAAAATGCATGTGATCCGGGTATTCAAGCAGAAATTCGGAGATACTCCCATGCAGTATCTGGCTCAGCGCAAGATCGGCATTGCTCAGAGTCTCCTCACCGGAACCGTTATGCCCATCAAGGAAATCGCCGCCATTCTGCATTATTCCAATACACAGCATTTTTCCACTTCCTTCAAAGCCGCCGTAGGCTGCACACCCAATCATTACCGGCAGAATCAGCACAATTCCTGAGTCAATACCAAACCTTTGGCACGTCTGAAATACGGCGTGTTCTTTTTTTTGTAAAATTTAGATTTTTTACATCAGGACTATTGACAAGACGCATCATATACGATATAATACAAATATACAAATCTGCATATGTCTTACATAAAAGGAGGTAGTATGGAAAAACTCCGGAAACTGCTGAAGCGATTGTTTTTCTATTCGTCCCGGCAGCTCCTGCGAAGAAAACGGTCGTATCTGTCCATTTTCGCCACATCGGTAGTTCTGCTGGCACTGGTAATGACCTTTCTCGAGATGGCGGAATCCACTTTTCTGCGGAATGTGGAAATTTCCAAAAACGGATATTACCACGTTCTCTTCCGGGAAGTCACCACGGACTACACCGACAAAATCGCCTCCGACAGCCGGGTGGAAAGTGCGTGGGCGATTCCCTACACATCCCTGCTGGCATCCTCGGACGACGCTTCCGCTCCGGCGAGAGTTGTGGTGCCTGACAATGATATTTATGATAAACTGGATGTCCGGTATGTCTGGGGACGTGCTCCCGGTGACGGAGAAATCGCGGTATCCACGGAGCTGTACAACGCATACAGCTACCTGACCGCCGGCGCGGAAAATGAGCTGTACTTTAAGGCAACGGAAATGACCTACTTTCCTCTCACTGTCAGCGGCATTTTTGAAGCCAACGATGAGGATGCGGGGTATGTGTTCGTCACCCGTTCCACCGCCGATGCCATTGACCGGGAAACCCGTGCGAAGGTAAAGTACGACCTGTACTTCCGGGCTAAGTATGCCTCTGACCGGAGTGTGCCTTCTCTGGCAGATTATTTCTTCCGGGAACTGCGGCTGTCGGAATCCCAGTGGCAGAAGCTGAAACCGCTGAAGGAAATCGATCAGCATCAGACAAAATGGCATCAGTATGAGGTAAAATACGAAGCATACGTCAACAACGGCTATCTGGAAGATCTGGAGAGCCAGGGCGCCATTCCGCTCATCGCCATTTCCATGCCGGTCATTGCCATTGCCGCGCTGATGATGGCATCGTTCATGGCAAACTGGGTCACATCAAACTCAGAGGAATACGGGATTCTCGGGGCAATCGGCGCAAACCGCAGGCAGATCTGCACCATCTCAGCCGGACAGATTCTG
>JAFQWY010000289.1 GCA_017407225.1 Clostridia bacterium
CCGTTCCGGTCGATGTCGCTGTATACGATGGGACGCTCGCCCACCAGCGACAGGGAAAGCTCGCGGGGAATATGTACACGCTTCGGCGCGTCCAGCTCCAGCGGCTCATCCGTACCAAAGCCCAGCTCGATCTCGTCCACGCGGTAGAGCTTGTGATCGGTGATGCCGATCAGACCCCATACCGAAGCCGCTTCCGCCACCAGCTCGCCGCCGCAGTGGATCTGATAGCAGCGGTTGAAGCTGACGCCGCGGCTCTCACAGCCCCAGGTGCTGACGGTGATTTCTTCCCACGCGTGCAGCGGGCGGTAGATGCTGATATTGATGCGGCTGAGAATGAAAGCAGCGCCAAGCTCCGCCAGCTCATCGCCGGTAGGACCGAGATTCTGCAGCTGCAGATTGGCGGTCTCCTGCATATAGCGCAGGATCAGGGATGCACGGACGCATCCGGCCGGATCGCAGTCATGGGAATTGATGCGGAAGGTTTCAGTCCATTTCATAGAGGGGCGCTCCTTTTAACGAGAATTGGGGTAAAAGTCCGGTGCCGCAGCGAATGCTCCGGCACCGGTGACATGTTGCGTAAGAATTAAAGGGTATTTGCGGAACCGAGAACGTCAACGATCTTGTGCTTGACGGTCTTTCTGACTTCGTCACGGGCAACAGACAGGTAGGTTCTGGGGTCGAATACGGACGGATCCTCGGTCATGACGCGGCGGATACCTGCGGTCATAGCCAGACGGATGTCGGAGTCGATGTTGATCTTGCAGACTGCCATGCGAGCTGCCTGACGGAGCTGCTCTTCCGGAATGCCGACTGCATCCGGCAGCTTGCCGCCGATGGAGTTGATTTCCTGAACGTATTCCTGCGGAACAGAGGATGCGCCGTGGAGAACGATCGGGAAGCCGGGCAGACGCTTGCCAACCTCTTCGAGAATGTCGAAGCGGAGCGGCGGGGGAACGAGGATGCCCTTTTCGTTTCTGGTGCACTGTGCGGGCGTGAACTTGTACGCGCCGTGAGAGGTGCCGATGGAGATTGCGAGGGAGTCAACGCCGGTACGAGCTACGAATTCTTCAACTTCTTCGGGCTTGGTGTAGGAGGAGTGTTCAGCAACAACGTCATCTTCAACGCCTGCGAGAACGCCCAGTTCGCCTTCAACTACTACGCCGCGTTCGTGAGCATATTCAACAACCTTCTTGGTAACAGCGATGTTGTCTTCGAAATTGTGGTGGGAACCGTCGATCATAACGGAAGTGAAGCCGCCGTCGATGCAGGCCTTGCAGATTTCGAAGTCTGCACCGTGGTCCAGGTGGAGAGCGAGGTCGATACCGGAATCAGCGATAGCAGCCTTTGCCAGAGCGAGGAGGTATTCCTGCTTCGCGTACTTTCTTGCGCCTGCGGAAACCTGAAGAATAACGGGGGATCTCAGTTCGCCTGCAGCTTCGGTGATCGCCTGGATGATTTCCATGTTATTGATGTTGAACGCGCCGATAGCATACTTGCCTTCGTAAGCCTTCTTGAACATCTCTTTGGTGTTAACGAGTGCCATAATCATATCTCCTGTATTTTTATAGTATTTTACTAACTATAATATTTTAACCCATATGACGGAAAAAATCAATAGCTTCCGGGAAAGTGTGTGTAAATTTTTTGTCCCGTTTATTCCGCCGGATTGTGGTTTTTGCCTGTAACCGGCTGCTCTCACTGTTTTTCTGCCAGATACAGTGCGGCGCGGCTGCGGACGGATTCTGCAATCGTTTCAGGATCCCCGGGACGGTTCAGCTCCTCGAGAATGATGCCCAGCAGATCGGAATCGGTCATGGCGGCGGCGGTCATGCAGGGGGTATCCAGCAGTCCCGCCAGAGCTTCGGCATGGGAAGAATCAAATGCATACAGAATTCCGGGAACACCGTCGATGGCACCGTTTGTGTATTTTTCATGCAGATCCCGCCCGATGATCCGGTATCCTGCGGCGGAGAAGAAAACCTCCGTACCGGTGAGTGCGTTCATGTAGTCCAGATATGGCTGCTTCAGAGCAGTGAATTTCATGCCCGGATCCTCTGTGACAGCGGAAATCTCATCTCCTGCTGTGACAAGCATCCATTCGATGAATTCCCATGCGGATCCGGGAGCATCGGAGCAGGACGGTATCGCCAGCACGCTGTCAAAGGCAACAAGAATCCCGTTTTCTTCACCGGTCGGGTATCCGATCCAGGAAAGCTCGTCCGGATCATTCACCCCGAATGTGTTCAGCGCGCTCAGATATGCTGTAGGATCATTGACCGAATAATCCGCCAGCAGAGCCTTGCCGGTGCAATAGGGGTTTTCGCTCTCCTCCGACACAGAAGAATTTCCGGGTGCGTTTCCGGTGATCAGATCCAGCGCACCGGTTCCCGTCTGCTGAGAGGACTGCAAAGTTTTGGGGAGCGTGTTCATCCATGTGATAAAGTCTTTGAATTCCTGCCCGGTAAAGAACGCTCCATCCGAGAATGTCTTTGCCTGATACCGCAGGAACAGATTCTGCGCAGAAGATTTTGTCAGACTGCCCGTCAGAGAAATACCGTCCGGGATATTTTCCGCCAGATTCAGGACATCCCCGAAGGTGAGTGAGGTGACGCCGTTCAGTTTTTCCGTCTTTCCGGTCAGGGAAGCCAGCCCGAACCGGGTGCCGACCGCGTACAGTTTTCCGTCGGATTCAAAGGAACGGGCGCACCGCCACAGATCCTCCGGCTTCACATCCCCGGTCATGAGAGGATACAGATCGGTAAAATACCCCGTCATATCCGCCGCCATTTCTGCGTACAGAAGATCGCTCAGCAGGAGAAGATCGGGTTTCAGAATTCCTGTTTCCAGATCCATACGGAGCCGGTTCACGCCTGCCATTCTATCATCAGCCGTATCGAACCGGGAATAATCGGTGACAGAGATTTTTACATCCGCGTGAGTCCGGTTGAATGCGATAATTTTCGCGGCAGTATCGTTGTTCTGACCGACGCAGGCAAGCTCAAGCATGACGAAATCCCCGTTTTCGGCCGATGCGGGAGCCAGCCGCGCCAGACGGTACACAAATCCCATGCCCTGTTCACTGCTGGCCGCCTCACCCCACCGGACTCCCAGAGTCATCCCATCCCCGGAAAAATCGGGAACACACTGCTGCAATGCCGATCCCGGAATCCCGCTTTCCATAAAATCCGCCATCTCGGTGACTGCAATTGCATCGGCGGCGGCAGGATCGTCGGCATCCCAGCGGAACAGTCCGTAGGAATCCCACGCGTAGGCATATCCTTCATGCACCGCACACAGTTCTGCCTGTGTGAAGGTGCCGGTGCCGGCAAACCGTGCGGGAACCTCATAAACTGCATCGGTGGCGGTGTTTGTCAGTTTCATGCTCTTCTTCTCCCGGAAGAGAACCCACGGATCACCGTCATCAAAGACCGCAAATCCCAGCCCCGGCAGCTTTTCCGTCCCTGTCACTGCAAATTCGTCGGACAGCGTGAGCAGATAACTTCCCCAGAGCAGAAAAATCCCGTCATCCGTCTCCGCCATGGGCAGAATCCGCGGAAGATCATCGTTGTCGCCGGGATAATTTCCGTCGGCACCGTCGGGCCTGATCTCAGCCGCAGGTACGGAAACAATCAGCGATCCGTCATAACCGTATTTTTTGAGAATCTTGCTGCTCAGATTCTCCGGCGAAGGTTCAATGGTGTAAATCCCACGCTCACCCTGAAAAATCCGCTCGGCTGTCTGTGAGGAAAGCTTTATATCCGTGCCGTCTTTCGTCAGATATGTACCGCTGCGGTTGTTCCCTTCCCTGTCGTAGTCGGATTTCGACCATACATAGGTTCCGTCCGGGCGCATTTCCGCTGCACGATGGCAGCCTGCATCTGTGACAGCTTCCGATGTGATCTGATACACAGTGCTGATTTCATCCTCTGTTTTGCCGCATCCTGTGAGAATCAGAGCCAGCATCAGAAGAATTCCGGTGATAAGCTTCATAGGGGCACCTCTTTCTTTTTTTGTAAAATTTACAGCATCAGTATATCACACATTTGAAAGTTTGTCAATAATCGCAGGTGCAGAAAAGCCGCACGGTTTCCCATACGGCTTTCATTGGATTCAATTGTCAGTTTACAGAAGAGCGGTATAGATTTCGCGGCCGCCGTTTACATACACTTCAACGATGTATCCGTCGCGGAGGATCTTGAGATCATTGATTTCACCTTCGTATACGACGGGATCACGACCTTCTCTTTCGATCACAAAGCCGGTTTCGGTTCTTCTTACCGCTTCGTCCTCGTCCTTCAGCAGGTGCTGCACTTCTTCGATGGGATATGCGGTGATCACGCCGTCGGTGAACTTCAGCTCACGGGGAACGGACATGCATCCCACGTCGTGACCCTTGCAGAAGCCGGAATATTCCCAGCCGGGAACCCAGGAAATCAGGAGATTTCTGCCCAGATGATCCTGGAATGCCTGACCAGCGTACTGGTCGGGACCCTTGTCCACTTCTGCGGAATAACGCAGACGGAAGGTGCCGTCCTTGAAGTCACCGTACATGACGGAGAAGAAGTGACGCTTTTCCAGGGGGCATACCGATGCGGTCAGCATATAGAGATCGCCGGCGGACATGAAGGAGGGGCATTCGGTGAACCGGCATTCCGCCCATTCGCTCATGATGCCGTTGTATTCCCAGTCGGTCAGGTTCTCACTGCGGTAGAGTACGAGACGTCCGGTGCGGGATTCGGCGTGGCCGGTAGCCATAACGCAGTAGTAAACGCCGTCAATGCAGCACAGCGCGGGATCGCGGAAATCGGGGCAGCCGTCTGCGGGATAGCGGGCGATGACGGGGTTGTTTTCGTACTTTGTGAAGTTGATGCCGTCGGTGGAGTACGCCATGCTCACGGACTGGATGTTGCCGCCTTCCTCCAGATCGAGGATGGAAGCGTAGAACAGGTACAGGACGTCGTCCTTGACAACCGCGGTGCCGGACCAGCAGCCGTTCTTGTCATAGGGCTGATCGGGGTAAAGGGCAACCGGCAGTTCTTCCCAGTGCAGGAAGTCCTTGGTTCTGGCGTGGCCCCAGTGCATGGGCTGCTGCCACGGAATCTCATAATCGGGAGCGTGCTGATAGAATACGTGATAGTAACCCTGATAGTAGACAAGGCCGTTGGGGTCGTTGATCCATCCCTTTTCGGGTCGGAAGTGGTACTGTAATTTCTGAGTGTAATCCATGTTTCAGTTATCTTTCGTTTGAATTTGTTGTGTACGGATTAACCGTTGGTTCTCTTGTAGAGAGGACCGTAGTTTGCGCATGCACGGTAGTCGGCGCCTTCCTTGTCCATGCCGAATGCGTTCCATGCGGCGGGACGGAAGATGTCAGCATCGGGTACGTTGTGCATGCATACAGGG
This sequence comes from Clostridia bacterium, assembly GCA_017407225.1. Lineage (GTDB taxonomy): Bacteria > Bacillota > Clostridia > Oscillospirales > CAG-272 > UMGS1696. The sequence continues at coordinate 5,404 of JAFQWY010000289.1, forward strand.
ATGCGGAGCATGGAGCAGAGGGTGATCAGATCCGCGCCGATGTGGCCGTAGCTGATGGCACCGTGATTTGCACCCCAGTTGTTCATGACATCGTAAGCAGTCTTGAAGGGGGAGCCTTCCCTGCCGTCGCATCTGGGAGCGAACCATGTGCAGGGCCAGGTGTAATCGGTTCTCTTCCACAGAACGTCGGTAACTTCGTCGGGGAGGCATACCGTCCAGCCTTCTGCGATCTGCAGAACCGGACCGAGCCCCTTCACGAGGTTCAGACGGATCATGGTAGCCGGCATTTCCGCCTTTGTGACGAAACGTGAGGAATAACCGCCGCCGCGGAAATAGCCGAGGTCGGCATAGTTCCATGTGGTGTTTTCCATGATGGCCTTCTGGTCTTCTTCGGTGACTTCCCACCACTTCTTCATCAGCGCGTTGCCGTTTTCGTCCTTCGCAGCACCGTTGGCGTCGAGGCAGCAGGCGCCGGAGTTGATGAGGTGGATCATGCCGCCGTTTTCAAGCACCTTGCCTTCCACGTCATAGCCGGTCGCGCCCTTGATGGCTTCCGGAGACCAGTATGTACGCACATCGGCGAACATCTGCGCACGGTTGGTGAGGAGCTTCATGAACAGCATACCGAGGCCGTTCAGCACGTCGTTTTCGGTGGCGAGGATGTACGGCTCGCGGGCACCGTTCCAGTCGAAGGAGGTATTCAGCATCGCTTCGGGGAAGTCGCAGTTCGGGTAGAAATCCGTCCACTGACGCTGGCCCTGGAAGCCGGCGGCGATCGCATTGTGGCCGACCATTTCTTCCTCGCAGCCCGCGGGCAGGTTCTTGTTGCCGTTCATGAGGTCCTTGATGATGCACATCATCTTGACGACGAACTCGAGGTCCTCTTCCTTGCGTTCTGCAGAGCGCTGGAGTGCTTCCGGGTTCTTATCAAAGCCAATCTTGGCGTATTCTTTGGTCCAGGCCAGAGCCTTCTGATACTCTGCCTCGTCGTAGATGCCCTCGGACATACGGCGGATGATCTCCACTTCGTCGACGGACTCTACGCGCATACCGAGGTATTCTTCGATGAAAGCGGGATCGATGATGGAGCCGCCGATGCCCATGCAGATGGAACCGATCTGCAGATAGGACTTGCCGCGCATGGTAGCAACCGCCACAGCCGCACGGCCAAAGCGAAGCAGCTTTTCTTCCACGTCCGCCGGAATATCGGTGGCGTCCGCATTCTGCACATCATGGCCGTAAATGCCGAACGCCGGCAGACCCTTCTGCGCATGGGTGGCGAGAACGGATGCCAGATACACGGCGCCGGGACGCTCTGTGCCGTTAAAGCCCCAAACACCCTTGATGGTCATCGGGTCCATATCCATGGTTTCCGCGCCATAGCACCAGCACGGGGTGACGGTGAGGGTGATATCGACGCCTTCTTTTCTGAATTTTTCCGCACAGGCTGCTGTCTCTGCCACACGGCCGATGGTGGTGTCTGCAATGACGACCTTCACTGGTTCACCGTTCGAGTAGCACAGGTTATCCGTGAACAGCTTTGCGGCTGCCTTTGCCATATTCATGGTCTGTTCTTCCAGAGATTCGCGCACTTTCAGCGGTCCTCTTCTGCCATCAATCGTAGGACGAATACCGATTACCGGATATCCGCCGATCAATCTGTTTTCAGCCATAGTCAATTGCCTCCCTGCAATGTAATGATATTTTCTGCCCGTGGGCAAAAGGATCCATATGTACTCTTATTATAGCGCGTTCTGCATAAAAAGCGCAAGCCCCAAGCGCAGTTTTTTGGAAAGAAAACCATTTCACGCGATCCGTTTTCTCCTCCATGGACGCAAAAGAGCCCTGCCGGCTTCGGCAGAGCTCATCATTCCTTTTATGCGGCAGCCGCGCGGATTTACCGCAGCGCAAGACCGTCGCGGAACGCATAGCCGACCATTTCACCCAGAGCATAGTAGATGTTGCTCATGGGATCGACCGTGATGGGCTTCAGTTTTGCGGGATCCACTTTGCCCTTTTCATTCAGAACACTTTCGTCTGCCGATACGTTCACGATCTCGCCCACAAGGCGGCAGGTCTCCACATCATAGGACAGAACCTTGCACTCCACGGTCATCGGCAGTTCTTCAAAATACGGCGCATTGACAAACGGACTTTTCACCGCAGTCCAGCCGGCTTTCTGGATTTTATCCGGTGTATCATTGCCGGAAGCAATGCCCACGTAATCGCTGGCGACGACCGTTTCCACAGTCGCCATGCTGACGGTGAACGCCCCGGTTTTCTGCACATTCTCCGCCGTCTTATGCGAGGCATCGACGCAGATGGTGATCTCCTTCTCCTCGCTGATGCCGCCCCACGCCGCGTTCATGGCGTTCGGGGTGCCGTCTTCGTTATAGGTACCGATGATAAACACCGGCTGCGGATAAACAAATGGCTTAGCGCCAAAATTCTTTCTCATCACGATACCTCCGTTTCAGGGGAAAGCGCCCGTACACACTTGATACAGGCGCTCTGTTTTTTGATTTTTTACAGTGCCAGGTTCGGGATCTCCAGTGCCTTGGATTCGGACAGCTGCTCGATCTCCTCGGCGGTCACTTCGCGGCCAAGCTTTTGGGAGAAGTAGATGCCTTCCTGCACACGCTGGGTCTCCAACGCGATCTTCGCGGTGGGCAGCAGCTCGCATTTGCCGAGCAACGCGTGTACCCAGTGGTGCTGGGAATTGTCGTAGTGAGCACTGTCGGCATATACGGTATGATCGAGATAATTTCTCTGCCACAGATCGGCCTTGATGTCGATCTCGAGATCGTGCTGGCGGGTGTGGATCTCCAGCGGCTCAAAGGTGATGCCCGCATTGGAGCCGTAGATGGCGGAACCCGGGAAGGGCTTGCCGTGGATGGCCCAGGACTCCAAGATATCCAGGGACAGGCCGCCCTCGTAGGTGGCAAGACCGACGCCCAGTTCCTCCACGTTGAAGCCACTGATTTCCCGGCGGCCTTCGTCCATCGCGATCTCCGCATAGGTGTGGCCGGAGACACGTTCCAGCTTCGGCAGACCGGTCAGGTACAGAAGCTGAGAGATATGGTACACACCCATATCAAACATCGCACCGCCGCCGGACGTGGTGGTGTTCACGAATTCCTTTGCACCGTAGCCATCCACATAGGGGCGGTTGCGGCGGCGGAAGCCGTAGGAACGCATATGGTAGATCTTGCCCAGATCACCGGAATCGATATAGCGCTTTGCAGCCTTGGTCTCGTCGTTGTATAGGAAGCCCAGCTGGATGTGCAGCTTCTTGCCGGTCTCTTCCATGACTTCATACATCTTCTTTGCATCCGCAAAGGAGCCGGACATCGGCTTTTCGCAGTAGCAATCCTTGCCCGCGCGCATGACCGCGACGGAAACCGGGGTATGCATATTGTTGTGCAGGCAGACATCCACAGCATCAATGTCTTCTTCCAGAAGGAGCTTGCCGATGTGCGTAAAGCGGCGCTCGATCTTATATTTATCGCCAATGTAGTGGAGACGTTCTTCGTTGATATCGCAGATCGCGACGACGTCCGCCTCCGGGATCGTCTCGTAGGTCTGCAGGTGCTGCTCACCGATGATACCGACGCCGATGACGGCAATTCTGACTTTTTCCATACCGATTCCCTCCGATTATTTCAGATACACGCCGTTGAAGAAGGCAGGCTGTGCGGGTTCGTCATAGCCTTCCGCATCGAGTTCAGCGATCAGGCCGCGCATGGTGGCGAGCTGCCAATCGACGCGCTCCACTTCGAGCTTGCCGGAGTGATGCTCCACACTGTACGCGCCGTCGTAGCCGAGATTCTTCAGCTTGCGGATGACTTCCTTGGCGTAGGGCATGGAATCCGCATGGATGTGGGTGTGCATGGCGTAGGACAGGGCCAGAGCCTCGCCCTGCTCATGGTTATCATAGAAATTGCCAAGGTGATACAGATGGCCGTAAGCCGGGTGATCGACGGCGTTCTTGACCTTCTCAAGGTAAGCCGGCACGCGGTCCCAGCCCCAGTGGTTCTCCGGACCGATCTTCATGCCCAGATCGCCGCAGATACCGCAGTATTCCTGATAGGTCTTCACGATGTACTCAAAGGCTTCGTCCGGCATGGTGTAGCCTTCCGTGCCGCCGAAGTCGATGCGCACGGATTTGGCACCCAGAATATCCGCCGCCTTGATGTACTCCAGCATCTGTACACGGTGTGCGGCACGTTCTTCCGGGTCATCCATCCACAGGTGCGGGCCGTCCACGCAGAGGTTTGCAAGCTGAATGCCCTCGCGGTCCATAAAGCCACGGATCTTTTTGAGGAAATCCTCATCGAGATTCGGCAAGTAGCCAGTCCAGATGTCCGCCCACTCCGCACGGTAGCGGTACTTGAGCAGATTCAGGTAGTTGAACACATCACAGGTGCCGGCATACATGGCACTGTGGAACGAATAGGACGCAACAGCGATTTTCATATCTTTCATTACAATACGCCTCCTCAAATTTAATCCATATTTTAGCCGATTTTTTACGGCATCTTCATTTTTTATTATACAAATTCACGAAGAAAAAGCAATAGAAAACCAAAAATGTTTCCGACAAAAAACAAAAACGCACCGCCGGCTCCCCGAAGGAAGCAGCGGTGTGTTTTACACGCTTTGATTTATTTCAGGATCCGTCCTTACAGGATCTCCGGAATGGGAAGCAGTTCGCCGCCGAGTTTGGCCGATTCGTTCGCGATGATGCCGGGCAGAGAAATGCGGATGCCCATATCCACATCGATGGGTGGATCGGTATCCTCGAGGATGCACCGGATAAAATCGCGCAGCATCGTGCCGTCCGCACCGCCGTGGCCGTACGGATTGTCCGTTTTGGACAGCTTCACCGGGATCTCCATCGCCTTTTCGAATGTACCGGGGATCTCATAAAGCTTCGCGAAGGAATGGGCCTGCTCCAACGGCTTGGTTTTGTCGGTCAGAATGGATCCCTTTGTGCCGTACAGTGCAAAGTTGTGGTCGTAGCCCACATACATACCGAAGCCGATCAGGATCCGGATCACGGCCCCCTTCGCCGTGCGGAAGATCGCTACACCGTTATCATTGCCGTCTCGGTATGGATTGTAGTTTGCTGCGGTCGGCACCATACAGGAAACGCTGACACAGTGGTCATCCATAATATAGAGCAGCGGCCCCAGATTGTGCGTCAGGTAGGTGATCGCCGGGTTGTAGCGGCGCCAATGGTTTTCCGGCTTATACGGCTCCAGGTCATCC
>JAFQWY010000290.1 GCA_017407225.1 Clostridia bacterium
CGTGGTGAACAACCCCGACTACACCTTCTATCAGAACGAGATTCTGTATCCCTCAGCTGACGCTCTCCCGAAGACGGAATACTTCCACGACATTGATGTGGAAATCCGTTCCTACTACGAAAAGCTGTGGGAAGAAATTCTCCTCGCCGATTAAGTGGGGAAGCCCCCACGGGCATGGCTCGGCGTTTTGGAAGCTGAGATTATTTCCGATCCCACGACTTTCCGCGGCGCTGATTTTGCGCGGATCTGATGCGGATATAACGGAATAACAAAAGGCAGGTTTTGTGCGACCTGCCTTTTTTGCGTTTATTCGGCTGTTTCTGCGGGAGCGGTGAAGTCGATGGTCCAGCCGGTGTCGATGGTGAGCCACATGGATGACAGTCTCACATTGATTTCGTCCCCGAACGCGGCATCCATGACTTTCTTTTTCCTATCTCCGTTGCCGAGGATCAGGCATCTGTAACGGAAATTGCCGTTGCCTCCTACCATGGCACCGATAATATAGTTTTCTTCCTCAGCGGTTCTCGCTTTTTCGGGCAGATATTCCGTCATAACAAACACATCCGAGACGTTTTCGGTGAAATTCCAGTCAGCGGAGCTGTTCAGCTGAAAGCTGTATGCATTGTTCTGCTCATCCACGCAGCCTTCCGCGCTGTCAAACTGCAGCCGGAGACCGTTTGCATCATAGAATAAACCGCCGTCCGGGAGATTTTCCGCCAAAACGGTTTCGCCCAGCTGAGGGATGGTGGTTTTGTAAACCGGCATATTGTCCAGTTCCTCGAAATGGATATCAAGATTCTCGATTTCAATCTTCGCAACGGGCAGTTCGGGATATTCGATCATCTCCAGCACATATTCTATCTTGAAGTGAAGCATGGCATTGATTCCGTGCTCCTTCTCGGACTCGGGAATCGGAATACCATGACCGTGTACGCCAGGTGCATAGAATTCGTTCCCTTCGATATCCGTGATTTTTACGGCGTGAGGGGTGTACCGGATATACTCGCAGTTTTCCGCCCAGTACGCCATTTCCTCGCTCTCCGGTTCCAGAATCACGTCGAATACCAGATACCGGCTGCCCACCGACATGGGAAATGCCACCACGGTGATACCGTCGGATACCGGGTAGCTGTAGTTTGCCCACTCGGTGTTTTCGATGTTTTTCATGGTCATGGGGTAATCCTCGCCGTATAAAGTGAGGGTGTAGTCGCCGCTGCCCCGGAATTCGGAATAGCCCTTGTAGTAGCTCAGTTCGCTGCTTCCGCCGTTAAAGGTCAGCTCACAGGTATTGCCGTCCATGTCCGTGAGGGTCATTTTCGGCATGGATTCGGCCGGGTTTTCAGACCTGAAAGGTACTCCAAGATCCGTCAGCAGAGTCACTTCCCACATTCCCTCATGCTCCCCTTCCGTGACGGGAATCATGGACGCCGCTTCAATGCGGTAATCTCCTGCTTCCACGGCGTGCTCGAGGGTGTACACCTCCGCCTGATCCGCCGTGACGATACCCATGCCGGGGACGAACGTCAGGTACTCGAATACCTTCACGCCCGCGCCCATCAGCACCAGCGCCGCGCAGAACATGGCCGCGCATACCGCGATTTTCCGCCATACGGGGGATTTCCGCTGTGTTTTCTTCTCCTCAGCTGCCCGCATCGCCGCCAGTGTACGCGCTTTCAGCTCCGCGGACGGTTCATCGGAAATATCGTTCAGTCTGATCATATCAAGTTCTTTCATGCCTGTTCCTCCTTTTCGTTGCTGCCGCCGGGGAGATAGTCCGTGAGCCCCAGCGATTTTGCCAGCGCACGCCTTGCACGGGTCAGCCGCACCCGCAGTGCCGCCGGTGTCAGATCCAGCATCCGCGCCGCTTCTTCCGTGGAATATCCCCACACGCCGCACAGATACAGGGGCATCCGGTAGTTCTCCGGCAGCTTCATGAGGGCATCCATGACCTCGCCCGTGTCGTCATCGGCTGCTGCGGCGGTCTCCGGGATTTCGTCGGTGCTCCGGCGCTTTGCATGACGGATCAGATCGGTGCACCGGTGAACGGCACAGCGTACAAACCATGCCCGCTCATGCTCCGATCCCGGCTCCAGATCCGGTCTGCGCTCCATCCAGCACAGGAAGGTATTCTGATAGGCGTCATCCGCCAGAGACGGATCGAATCCCGCCAGCTTTACGCGGCATACCCGGTAAACGAGGGTACCGTATGCATCAAGTACCCGTTCGCAGTTGTCCATGGAATCACCACCTTAGTTGTTTTGTTTCTCTTTTGTCCGGACACTCTTAATACGGCGGAGAAGGACGATTTGCAACACCAAAAGCAAAAAAACGCATCATGCACAAACGAACACCTCATTCATTGTGCATGATGCATATGAATTCTGCTTTATTTCAGCCCCACGTTCCGCTGCCAGGCTTTGACAACGGCATCCATGACTGCGTAGCGGAAGCCGTGTTCCTCCAGAGCGCAGACACCTTCGATGGTGCTGCCGGCGGGGCTTGTGACCATGTCCTTCACCTCGCCCGGATGCTTTCCGGATTCCTCAAGAAGCACCGCAGTGCCCTTCAGGGTCTGGACGGCGTATTCATAAGCCTTGGCACGGGGAATACCGCATTTTACGGCGCCGTCCGCAAGGGCTTCCACGAACATACACACAAATGCCGGGCCGCATCCCTGTACGGCGGTTCCCGCATCGATGAGCTTTTCCGGGATGAAGTCCAGTCTGCCCGCGTCTGCCATGAAATCCGTGAATTCCGCGGTCTGTCCGGCGGATGCATCAAGGGAGGAGGCAAGAATCATGGCTTCCCCCACCGATGCCGCCACGTTGGGCATGATGCGGATGACGGGACATTCGATTCCGGAAATGGCGCGGATTTTCTCCATGGGGATTCCCGCCATCATGGAAACGAGTATGACGGGGGACTTGCGTGCTTCCAGTGCGAACCGGATTTCGTCAAAGAGATCCGCCGCCATCTGGGGCTTGACCCCGATGAAGAGATATTCCGCAGAAATCGCCGCATCGGGAGCGGCACCGATATGACAGCCGTATTTTTCACGGAAATGTGCGGTCTTTGCAGTGTCAGCATCTGCGATGATGATATCATCTCCTGCAATTCGCTTTGCGCAGGCATCCAGAAGCGCGCCTCCCATATTGCCCACGCCGATAAAACCCAGTTTATACATCGTTATGACCATGCCTTTCTTTTATCTCACGTTTCCGGAGCCGCGCACCACGTATTTGTAGGTGCAGAGCTCGCCCAGCCCCATGGGTCCTCTTGCGTGCAGCTTCTGGGTGGAGATGCCCATTTCGCATCCCAGACCGAACTCGCCGCCGTCGGTGAACCGGGTGCTGGCATTGTGGTAAACCGCTGCGGAATCCACTGACCGCAGGAATTTCGCCGCCGCACCGTCGTCAGAGGTGATGATAGCTTCGCTGTGGTGGGTGGAGTGGGCTGCAATGTGTGCAATAGCGTCGTCAAGACTGTCCACAATTCCCACAGCAAGGCGGTAGTCCAGGAATTCCGTGTCGAAATCCTCTTCTCCTGCCGGTGTTCCGGGAATGATCTCAGCCGCACGGGAATCCAGAATCAGCTCCACGGGATTTTCCTCCCGGTCGTCCGCGAGGGCTTTTTTCATCATGGGCAGGAAAGTCTCAGCGATATCCCGGTGCACCAGACACACTTCCGCCGCATTGCACACGGACGGACGGGAGGTCTTCGCGTTGATGAGAATCTTCAGTGCCATGGAGAGATCCGCCGCTTTGTCCGCGTAGATGTGGCAGATGCCCGTCCCTGTCTCGATGCAGGGCACCTTGGCTTCTTCCACGCAGGCTTTGATCAGGCCCTTGCCGCCCCGGGGAATCAGGAGATCGATATATCCAACCCCGTGCATCAGGTCAAGGGAGCTCTGGCGGGTGGTGTCCTCCACCTGACACACCAGATCCGGTGAGAATCCCGCGTCGGCGCATCCCAGCCGCAGGGCATCCACGATAGCCTTGGAGGAACGGTACGCATCCCGTCCGCCCCGGAGAACCACCGCATTGCCGCTCTTGATGCACAGCGCCGCCGCATCGGAGGTCACGTTGGGACGGCTTTCGTAAATGATCGCCACAACCCCCAGGGGAACGGCGGTTTTTTCAATGGTCAGCCCCCTGCGCTCCGTGGTTTCCAGCACGCGCCACGCCGGATCGGGCAGGTTCACCACATCGAGAATCCCCTGCGCCATTGCCCGGATCCGCGCCTCGGTGAGGGTAAGCCGGTCGATCATGACAGGGGAGATTCTTCCCTGCGCGGCTTCGATATCGGCGGCATTCTCCCGGAGAATTTCCGGAATATGCTCCGTGAGCCGCTGTGCCATAGCCCGGAGGATAGCATTTTTTTCGTCAGTGGATGCGGACATGACGGAATTTTTCACCGCACACGCCGCCTGCATGATTTCAAGGGTTGTCTTCATATGGTTCACCTGTTCTGTTATCATAAAATCCGATAGCCGGTTGATTTGTATCTAATATTCTACCACTCCGCAGGCATGATGTCAAGGAAGAAATATACCCCGGCATACAGAATCGCAAAAAAAGCCGCCGTACCCGCAAAAATACGGATACAGCGGCCGGACAGATCATATTTTCTTCATCCACCGGTACCGGTTCACCTTGACCACGGCTACGAAGCACTTGAGAATCTGGTCGGATTTCAGGCAGGCGAAAATGATCACGGGCGACAGACCCAGACGGAAGGCGAGGAAGGATGCGGGCAGAACGATGCACCACATGAAGATGATATCGTTGAACAGAACGAATCTGGTGTCGCCGCCGCCCCGGACGATTCCGGTGAGACAGGGCATCTGGTAGGACGTTCCCACCGCTGTGACGGAAAGAACGGTCATAAACGCCAGCGCCATATCCCTTGTGGTATCGGATACATCGTAGAAGCCGATGATGAGATCCTTGGCAAGGAAAATGGAAAGTCCGGTCAGCGCGCCGAGGATGAGGAAAATTCCCTGCATCCGGGAGGAACGGTGGCGGATTTCCGATTTCAGAAGATCCGGATCGGATGCCGCTTCCCCGATGGTTTTGCCGATCATGACGGATGCCGCCGTAGCCGAACCGTAGGAGAACACGGACAGAATCTGGAACAGCGTGGAGGCAATGGAGTTCGCCGTGATGACGGAGTCCTCCATGTGCCCGAGGATCGCGGTCTGCAGACCCATGGCGATGCCCCATGATGTACCGGAGAGGAACACGGGCAGGCTGACCTTCATGAATTTTGCGGTGATTTCACGGTCGGTGCGGAAGAAATCGGAAAGCTTCACCTTCAGCTTTTTATCCATGAAGGCAAGGTAGAAAATCACGATGCCGAATTCAACCACGCGGGAAACAAGGGTAGCAACCGCTGCGCCTTCCACACCCATGGCAGGTGCGCCGAAGTGACCGAAAATGAGGATGTAGTTGAGAACGAGGTTGATCACCAGAGCCGCACAGGAGTTGACGAAGCCGATCATGGCGCACTCCACGCTGCGGAGCATCCCCAGAAGCACCTGAGTCGCGGCGAAGAAAATGTACGTGAAGCAGACAATACGGAGATACCGGGTAGCTTCGGCAATCACGTCCGCCTTGTCGGTGAAGATGGACAGAATGGGACCGGGTATGAGGAGAGCTGCCGCAAGCATGAGTCCGGACAGAATCAGCCCGAAATGCATGGCGGTAGCTGCCGCTTTCTTGATTGAGGCGATGTTTTTCTCACCCCAGAACCGGGAGCACATGACCACGGTGCCGTCCGCGATGCCGCCAAGCATCATCTGGAGCAGGAACTGGATCTGGTTGACGATGAAGACGCCGGAGATGGCAAGCTCGGCACCGTCGCCCAGCTGACCGATCATGATGTTGTCGGCGAGATTGACGCCGTAGACGATGATGTTCTGACAGGCGATGGTGATGAGCAGGCGTGTCCAGCGGAGCCAGAAATCACGCCGTGACTGAGGCGAAGATATGGTATTGGTATTTGTCATGGCAATAATTCTCCCTGTACCTGTCGGGAACAGCCGGATGCCGGCGGAGGTTTATCTTCTGGAAATGTTGATCGCGCCTTCGGGGAGGGAGGAAAGCCGTTCCAGAGACTTTCCCGTACCCATGGCAACGCAGGAAACCGCTTTCTGTGCCACCCGGGTCTTGACTCCCGTTGCATATTCGATCAGGCGGTCCAGATCGTAGAGGAGACTTCCGCCGCCGGTCATGACGATGCCGTTGGAGATGATGTCGCCGATCAGCTCGGGGGGAGTCCGTTCGATGACGGAGCAGACCGCTTCGATCACGGCGGTGATGGGTTCCTCCAGTGCATCGGGGATTTCCTGGGATGTGATGTGGATCATGCGCGGCAGACCCTGGATCAGACAGCGTCCCTTCACATTGAGAGCGCGTGCTTCTTCCCTGGGCCACGCGGAGCCGATTTTCTTCTTGATTTCTTCTGCGGTTCTTTCCCCGATGAGGACGTTGTGCTTCCGTCTGCAGTAGCGGATGATGGCTTCGTCGAATTTGTCGCCGGCCACCTTGATGGATTCGGATACCACCACGCCGCCCAGGGAGATGACCGCGATGTCCGTGGTGCCGCCGCCGATGTCAACGACCATGTGACCGTTGGGGGCGGAAATGTCGATCCCGGCACCCAGTGCAGCGGCAACCGGTTCCTCAATCAGGTAGGTGCGCTTTGCTCCCGCCTGGGTAGCCGCGTCAACAACGGCGCGTTCTTCCACTTCCGTGATGCCGGAGGGAACGCAGATGATGACTCTGGGCTTGAAGATCATGGTGCCGCAGGCTTTCTTGATGAAATGCCGGATCATGTGCTGTGTGATTTCGTACTGGCTGATTACGCCGTCGCGCAGGGGACGGATTGCGGTGATGTTGCCGGGGGTGCGTCCCAGCATCACTTCCGCTTCCTTGCCCACCTTGAGTATTTTTTCGGTATTCTTGTCAATGGCGACAACGGACGGCTCTTTGATGACGATGCCCTTGCCTTTGACATACACGAGGACGGTGGCCGTCCCCAGGTCAATGCCGATGTCTTTGCTCATGTATCTGTAACCTCGTGGGATAATTCATTGTGATGAAAGATAATTATAATACATTTTATTATACCGCATAAAATGAGGATTTGCAAGGGTTTTTGATATTTTATGCAGGAGGTATCCCCCGTCCGGAACACTCCCCGGAAAGGTCTTCAAAATCCCGAAAAATTTTCAATAAATTTTCACCTATTCCTCACGCATCCATGCTATAATATAAAAATCATATGAACATTCGGGTTTCTATGAAACTCACCGGAGGTATATCACTTTGATCGAAGTAAAAAATTTAGTCAAGCGCTACGGGAATTTTGAGGCTGTGCGCGGCGTCAGCTTCACCGTTCAGCCGGGGATGATCTACGGCTTTCTCGGTCCCAACGGCGCGGGCAAATCCACCACGATGAACATCATCACCGGATGCCTTGCCGCAACCGACGGGGAAGTCACCGTCAACGGATGCGACATCTACGAGGATCCCGTAGGTGCCAAGTCCGCCATCGGGTACCTGCCCGAACAGCCGCCCCTGTACATGGACATGACGCCGGGCGAATATCTGGAATTCGTCGGAGAAGCAAAGGGACTCCGCGGCGACGCGCTGTACAAGGCCGTTGACCGTGCCATTGCCCGAACCGGTCTGACCGAATACGCCAACCGTGTGATCAAGAATCTGTCCAAGGGCTACAAGCAGAGAGTGGGAATCGCGCAGGCCATCATCGGCGACCCGGAAATCGTCATTCTGGACGAACCCACCGTCGGTCTTGACCCCCGTCAGATCATCGAAATCCGCGAGCTGATCAAGGAGCTGGGCAAAGACCACACCGTCATCCTCTCCAGCCACATTCTGCCGGAAATCTCCGCGGTCTGCGATTATGTGATCATCATCGCCCGCGGCAGGATCGTGGCATCCGACACTCTGGAAAACCTCACCAAGCTGTATGAGGGCAGAAACTACGTTGACATGACCGTGCGTGCGGACGAAGCGAAAATCCGCCGTGCCGTTGAATCCATTCCCGCCGTGCAGAGCGTGGAAATCCAGCCGGATGCCCTTGGACGCTGCCATGTGCGCGTGGCTGCCGACAATCAATCCGATATCCGGGAAGAGCTGTTCTTCCGCTTTGCCGATATGCGTGCCCCCATTCTCTCCATGGAATACGAAGAAGTTACCCTGGAAAAGGTATTCCTGGAACTGACCGGAGAAGGAAAGAAGCAGAATGCTCCCGCAGCGGAGGCAGAAATACCTGCAGCTGATCTGCCCGGACAGGAGCCGGAAGAGATTCAGCCCGAACCCGATCCGGAGCCGGAAGAAATTATTGAAGAAACCGACAACGACACCACCGATGACGGCGGCGACGACTACAAACCGCTGTTCGGCGGCAACTGAAAGGAGGAATGACAGTGACAGCCGTATACAAGCGGGAGCTTCGTTCCTATATCAACGGCATGACGGGGGCGATCTTTGCCGGATTCGTCCTGCTTCTTGCCGGAATCTACATGGTGGTCTACAACCTGATGGGGCTGTACCCCTATTTTGAAGTCATTCTCCCCAATGTGGCGTTCATCTATATGTTCGCCGTGCCCGTGCTGACCATGCGCTCCATTGCGGAGGAAAAGCACAGCCGCACCGACCAGCTCCTCTACTCCCTCCCCATGAGCGTGTCCTCCATTGTACTGGCGAAGTACCTGGCCATGGTGACCGTCCTTGCCGTACCCTGCGCCGTCATGTGCCTCTATCCCCTGATTCTGGCATCCTTCGGCACCGTGTACTTCACCACCGCGTACGCATCCCTGCTGGCGTTCTTCCTGCTGGGATCCGCACTGATCGCCATCGGCATGTTCATCTCCTCCCTCACCGAGAGCCAGGTGATCGCCGCCGTGGTATCCCTTGCCGTCATGGTGTTCATCAACCTCATGTCCGGTCTTGCCAACCTGATCCCCGCCACCTCCGGCGCTTCCCTTGCGGGCTTCATCGCCATCGCGGTCATCATCGGCATGATTGTGCAGGTTATGATCAAGAGCGCCGTGATTTCCGTGTCCGTATCCGTGGTTCTCACCGCAGGATGCGTGCTGGTTTATCTGGGCAATCCCGCACTCTTCGAAGGTGCAATTCCGTCCCTCCTGTCCTCCATGGCGCTGTTTGACCGGATGGGTGCCTTCCAGAGCGGTATGTTCGATATGACCGCCATCATTTTCTATCTTTCCGTAATCGCACTGTTCGTGTATCTCACCGTGCAGTCCATGGAAAAGAAACGCTGGAACTGACGGAAAGGAGAATGAACCGTGAACAACGAAATCAAAAACAATGCCCCTGAGAAAAAACAGGGCGTCAATAAAAAATACCTGAAGATCGGCTCCTTCAGCATGGTGATGTGCCTCATCGTCATCGCTGTGGTCGTTGCCGTCAACCTCTTCGTGTCCGAACTTCCCACCACGCTGACCAAGTACGATATGTCCGCCCTGGATCTCTTCTCCATCACGGAGGAAACCGAGCAGGTTCTCGCCGGCGTGGACACCGATGTGACCTTCTACATCCTGACCCAGCGGGGCGGTGAGGACGCCAACATCGTTGAACTCCTCGGCAGATACACCGCGCTCAATCCCCACATCAAAGTGAAGACCGTGGATCCCATCGAGAATCCCGCCTTCATCGAGCAGTACACCGCATCCCAGCTGAATGACAACTCCGTGATTGCGGAAAGCGCGCTCAGAAGCTATGTTCTGGATTACTACGAGATCTACACCCAGACCATCGACACCTCCTACACGGAACAGGAACTGATGCAGTACTACTACACCTACTACACCTTCCCCACCGTGACCTCCTTCGCCGGTGAGCTTGCATTCACCACGGCAGTGGACTATGTGACAAGAAGCGACCTTCCCACCGTCTACACCCTGACCGGTCACGGAGAAACTGCCCTGTCTGCGGCCTATTCCTCCTACATCAATGCGGAAAACATCGCCGAATCCACAATGACTCTTCTGAACATTGATGCCATTCCCGAAAACTGCACCACGATCCTCATCAACAATCCCACCTCCGATATCTCCGCCGACGAGTGCGCTATGCTCACCGCATACCTCAACGAGGGCGGCAATATCATCCTCCTCACCAGCGCCACCGGATTCTCCTCCAATCTGATGCCCAATCTGACCGCACTGGCGGCTCACATGGGTCTGGCGCCCGTGGACGGCATCGTCATTGAAACCAGCCGGAACAATTACATGACCTATCCCCACTTCCTGCTGCCCAATCTGGGATCCGCAGCGGCAGAACCCCTGTCCCTGCTGTCAAACAGCCAGATCTATGTGCTGGCAAACGCCGCTCACGGCATCATCGCCGACGGCACCTCCAATGTGACACCCCTGCTTGCCACCACCAACGCCGCCTATGTCAAGGCAAATCTCAATGCGGAAAGCCTTGAAAAAGAGGACGGCGACTACGAAGGAATGGTATACATCGGTGCGGCTGTGACCGGTGAAGGAAGCGGCGTGAGAAGCGACACCTGCAAGTTCGTATGGTTCTCCTCCCCCGCTCTCACCGACGAGGCGGCTGACCAGTATGTATCCGGCGGCAACTCCTCGGTATTTATGGCATCCCTCAACTGGATGAGCGAAAACAAAATCAATCTTTCCATTATGGCGAAGGCACTGCAGGTGGAAGCACTCACCGTTCCCGCGGCACAGGCAGGCATCTGGTCCGTGGTTGTGGTATTCGTGATTCCGCTCTCCTTCCTCGCTCTCGGCTTCGCTGTATGGTTCGGAAGAAGAAAGAAATAAGCCATGGCACAGAAACAACGTAAAAAGAAAAACAAATTCCTGCCGATGATTGTACTGGCGGTCCTCCTCGCCGCCCTCGTCATCGGAACCTCCCTGCTCTCCGCCGCCAACGCCAGAAAAGCCGCGGAAGAAGCGGAAAAGCTGGCTGCGGAAAACGCCTCCATCATGCTGGCACAGTACGATGCGGCATCAACCTCCTCCCTCTCCTACTCCCGCAACGGCGACGATTTTCTCACCTTCAATGCCGTGAACGGTGCGTGGGTCTATGAGGAAGATCCCAACTTCCCGCTGAACCAGCAGATTGTCAGCTCCATGGCATCCGCGCTGTCCTCCATGGCGGCGGAACGCACCGTTGAGGACGTGG
Organism: Clostridia bacterium; assembly: GCA_017407225.1. Classification (GTDB taxonomy): domain Bacteria; phylum Bacillota; class Clostridia; order Oscillospirales; family CAG-272; genus UMGS1696. Next base: position 11,199 of record JAFQWY010000290.1, read on the forward strand.
ACAAGGAAGCATACGGTCTGAACGATCCCGCCTATGTGATTACCGTGGAATACACCGACGGCACCTCCCATGTGTATACCATCGGAAACTACAACTCCTTCACCGGCGGCTACTACTTCACCATGGACGGAGACTGCTACATGATCTCCTCCGGGCTGATCCCCTACTTTGACTACAGCCTGAACGATCTGCTCGCCCTTGACACCATTCCCGTCAGCGACTGGCAGGACATCGGGTATGTGACCTCCGTGACGGTGACAAAGGACGGTACATCCAACGAAATCACCGATGAAGCCGGCATGACGGAGGTTCTCGGCAGACTGGGCAGCATCCCGCTGAGCATCTGCGAGGACTATTACGCCGATGAGGACGAAAAAGCTGCATACGCTCTGGACGGATCCGACTCCGTGACCGTGAAGTACAAGAAGGCTGTGACCACCACAAACGAAAGCGGCGCATCCTCCGTCAACTATCTGGAAACCTCGTACACCTTCGTGTTCGGTGAAAACAATCTGGGCGGTCCCGCAAAATCGAAGATCGTCTATCAGCTGAACGAAACCGCCGTGGATGAGCTTCTGGCCTATGCCGACTACATCCCCGCCGAAACCGAATAATTCCTGCAGACACAAAAAGACCGCCGCATCCGATCATACCGGGTACAGCGGTCTTTTTCTGCGGCTGAAAACAAAAAACTCCTCATCGGAGCAATGATGAGGAGCTGATTTTTTGTCTGCATCATGATCTTCCGGCAGCCAACGGAAAATCACCGCAAAATAAGTCTGATTGTCTCAGTCGGACAGCTTACGCCATCTTGTTGAGCATCAGGGTGAACTGGCTCTTCTTGTGAGCAGCGTTGTTCTTGTGAACGAGGTTCTTTGCAACAGCCTTGTCCATCATCTTTACAGCTTCGGTATAGCATGCGGTTGCAGCAGCCTTGTCACCGGATTCAACAGCAGCGAGGAACTTCTTAACGGAAGTCTTCAGCTGGCTCTTGAACATCTTGTTCTGCAGGGTCTTGGTAGCGATTACTTTTACGCGCTTCTTCGCGGACTTAATGTTAGGCATTGGATAATTCTCCCTATTTCATAAATTTATACGGCATGACTGCCGAACAAAGTCTCTCCGCGCCTGAGAGGGTACGCAGATTGACAGTTTCATACAGTATGGTATTGTACCACTTTTTCTCGTCAATTGCAAGAGGAATCCGAAAAATTCCCGGAAAAATTACAGCCAAATTTCACACCCCGGAAACGTGAATTTTATGTAATATTTTCATGTTGTTTTCGCATGATGCTTGTAACACCGGAAGTTTTGTGGTATAATTAATGATACGACTTATAATGGAAGCCGTATACGGTTAATATTTATACATTCTTTCCGAAAGGCGACACTATGAAATACCTGATTCTCATCCCCGACGGCATGGCAGATACGCCCAATGCTGTCCTTGACAATAAAACTCCCATGGAAAAGGCACGCCACAGCACCATGGATGCTCTGGCAAAGAGATCCCGCTGCGGCACCGTCCTCAATGTGCCCGAGGGCATGGTTCCCGAAAGCGACACCGCCAATCTGGCAATCCTTTCCTACAATCCCCGGATCTACTCCAAGGGACGCTCCCCGCTGGAAGCCATGAGCCTCGGTCTGACCATGGAGCCGGACGACACCGCGCTCCGCTGCAATTTCGTCACCCTCTCCGGCACCGCGGACGATCCCTATGAGGAACGCATCATGCTGGACCACAGCTCCGACGACATCACCACCGAAGAATCCGCTCAGCTGGCAGCCGCTCTCAACAAGGCGCTTCCCATGGCGGGACGGATTCTCCACACCGGCGTCAGCTACCGTCACTGCCTGCTGTGGAAGAACGCCTGCGACACCTACAATTTCGACCGTCCCCACGACATCATCGGTCAGGTGATCGGCTCCCATCTGCCGAAGACCGAAAACGGCGGCGCGGAATTCCTCGAATTCATGAAGGAAGGTGCGAAGATTCTGGAAAACCACCCCGTCAACGTGTCCCGCCGCGCGAGAGGTCTTCATGCCGCAAACTCCCCCTGGCTCTGGAGTCCCGGCAAGAAGCCCGCTCTGCCCAACTTCACCGAAAAATGGGGGGTAAAAACCTGCGTGATCTCCGCCGTTGACCTGATCCGCGGCATCGCCGTCTGCGCGGGCTGCGACACCATCATCGTGGAAGGCGCCACCGGCAACTACCACACCAATTACCGGGGCAAAGCGGACGCCGCCATCAGAGCCTTCGCGGACCACGATCTGGTATACGTTCACGTGGAAGCCCCCGACGAATGCGGTCACCAGGGCAAGCCCGACTGGAAAGTGGACTGCATCACAAAGATTGATGAGGAAATCCTCGCCCCCGTATACGAATACCTCATGCAGACCGGCGAGGACTTCCGGATTCTGGTTCTCCCCGACCATCCCACGCCTCTCGAAATCCGCACCCACTCCTCCGATCCCGTTCCTTTCTTCCTGTTTGACTCCGGAGAAGACAAGGCGGGCGTGGACACATACACAGAAGCATCCTGCCGCGCCATGAACGACTACATCCCTGACGGCAGCACCCTCCTCGATCATTTTATCATCAAGTAAACCGGGAGGCATCCGATGAAAAACAAGAAAATTCCGGAACCCGGAGCACCGGACACCGGAAATCAGCCCAAAGAAAAAGAAAAAGCCGACATTCTCGGTACCTTTTACGAGCTGACCGAGATGCTCGCCACCGTCACCGTCGTGGTCATGCTCCTGTTCGCATTCCTCCTGCGCCTGAACATCGTGGACGGTCAGTCCATGGAGCAGACCCTGTATCACGGCGAATACCTTGCCGTATCCGACCTGTTCTATGAACCCACCCCCGGGGATATTGTCATCATCCACGACATTTCCCAGGTGGGTTACGGCAATCCCATCGTCAAGCGCGTCATCGCCACCGAAGGACAGACCGTGGATATCCGCTGTGACTTCCACAACTGGCACCTGTACGTGGACGGCGTGGAAGTGGATGAAGAGGCCTACCGCTATCTTGCCACCGACACTCTCCTGCTGCCGGAATACAAATTCCCCATCACGGTGCCGGAGGGTGAAATCTTCGTCCTCGGCGACAACCGCAACCACTCAGCCGACAGCCGGCAGATCGAAATCGGCACCATTGACGTCCGCTGCGTGGTGGGTAAGGCGTGGATGAGAGTCATGCCCTTCGACCGCGCGGAATACTTCAGAAATCCCTACGCGGAATAAACCTCCATCCGCAGAAACACAAACAGTAAAAGGAAGAACAATCATGCCATCCCAGACTATCCAGTGGTTCCCCGGGCATATGGCCAAAACCCGGCGGCTCATTACCGAAAACCTGTCCCAGGTTGACCTCGTCATCGAGCTGCTGGATGCCCGGATTCCCAAATCCTCCAAAAATCCCGAAATCGACAGGCTCACCGGCACCAAGCCCCGGCTGACCCTGCTTACCAAGGCCTCCCTCGCCGATCCCGCCGTTACGAAAAAGTGGATCGAATTCTATTCCCGGAAGACCGGACACCGCGCTCTCGCCATCGACACCGTCACCGGCGAGGGCATCAAGGCAATCCAGCCCGCCGTACGGGAAATTCTCGCCGAAAAGCTCCGGCGCTACGCCGACAAAGGCATGACCGGCAGATCCGTCCGCGCCATGATCGTGGGCATCCCCAATGTGGGCAAGTCCTCCCTGGTCAACAAGCTGGGCGGAAAGAAGGCAGCGAAGGTGGAAAACCGCCCCGGCGTCACCCTCACCAAGCAGTGGGTCACCACCAACATCGGCATCGAGCTTCTGGATATGCCCGGCGTTCTGTGGCCCAAATTCGACGACAAGATCACCGGCGAAAATCTCGCTTTCACCGGCGCCATCCGGGATGCCATCCTTGACACCGAGGAGCTGGCTTCCCTGCTGTGCAAGCGCCTGTACGATATCGCGCCCGACCTGTTCTGCACACGCTACAAGCTGGAAAAGGACGCTCTTACCGAAGCCGGTCCCTATGATCTGCTGTGCGCGGTGGCAAAGAAACGGGGCTTCCTCATCTCCGGCGGCGAGCTGAACACCGAGCGTGCGGCAACCATCGTTCTGGATGAATTCCGCGACGTGAAGATCGGCAGAATCACCCTGGAACTGCCTCCGGAAAAAGCACCGGAAAAGGCTCCTGACACGAAGAAAGAAGAAAAATCCGAACCCGCTCCCGAGGAAACCGCCGATGACTGACTACACCTTTGATGCGGATTATGCCAAGCAGTACGGCATCGTCTGCGGAACCGATGAGGCCGGGCGCGGACCTCTTGCCGGATCCGTTGTGGCGGCGGCTGTGGTTCTTCCCGACGGCATCGTGATCGAAGGACTGGACGACTCCAAGAAGCTGACCGAAAAAAAGCGCGAAAAGCTCTTTGACGTAATCCGGGAAACCGCCGTGGCCTGCGGCATCGCGGAAGCCACCCACGAAGAGATTGATGAAATGAACATCCTCGCCGCTTCCCTCCTCGCCATGCGCCGCGCCGCGGATCAGGTGAAGGCTCAGCTCAGCGAAAAAGGTATGGAAATCGGCGTGGTTCTCATCGACGGCAACCGGCAGACCGACTTCGGTGTACCGTCCGTGACCGTCGTGCACGGGGATGCCATTTCCCAGTCCATTGCGGCAGCATCGGTACTGGCGAAAGTCACCCGTGACCGTCAGATGATGGAGATGGATGCCCTGTACCCCGGATACGGATTCGCCGTTCACAAGGGGTACCCCACTCCCGCCCACAAGCTGGCTGTCTATGAACACGGTCCCTGCCCCATCCACCGCCGTTCCTTCCTCGGATTTCTGGAGCGCGACCGGGAAAAGCTGGCGGCGGCTCTGGAAAAAAAGCGCAATGGATAAACGCTCTTTCGGCAGAATGGGAGAAAACGCGGCGGCAGTCTGGCTCACACAGCACGGATGCACCGTACTCCATCACAATCTGTACATCGGTCACGACGAAATCGACCTGATCGCCGAAGAGGGGGACAGAATCCTCTTCATCGAAGTGAAAACACGGCGTGCCCATCCCGGACACAATGACCGGTACGGTTCTCCGTCCTCCGCGGTGGATGCCAAAAAATCCGCCTGTCTCATCCGCGCCGCACAGGGGTATATGGCTTCCCATCCCGATACGATCAAAATTCCCCGGATCGATGTGGTTGAGGTATACGCCGATCCCATGTCGGAGGAATTCCGGGTGCTGGATGTGGTCTGGATGAAGAATGCCGTGAAGAAAACGCCGAAATTCGGACGGAAAAGCAGATACACCTCTTACGACAACTGAAACTCACTCCGCGAGGTAACAATATGAAACTTTTTGACCTGCACTGCGACACCGCCATGGCCCTGTACGCCGCCATGGTTCCCCTCAAGTCCAACAACCGCCACATCTCTCTGGAGAAAGCGGCGTGCTTTGACAAATACGTTCAGCTCACCGCATTTTTCACCTCTCCCCGCACCTCCGACGAGGACGGCTGGAATCAGTTCTGGCGTGCACGGAGACGGCTCCTCGACGAATGCGACAGAAACGGCGTGACCACCATCTCCTCCGCCGCCGAGCTGGAAGCCTTCGACAAGTCCGATGCCAAGACCGCGTTCATCATCACCATTGAAGACGTCAGAATGCTGGCCGGTCATCTGGAGCGCGTGGAACAGCTCTACGAGGGCGGTGTCAGAGTCGTTACTCCTCTCTGGGGCGGTCCCACCATCATCGGCGGATCCCACGACACCGACATGGGTCTGACTCCCTTCGGACGCGCCGCCGTGGAAGAAATGCTGAATGTGGGCATCACGCCCGATATCTCCCACGCATCCTTCCGCTCCACGGACGAAATTCTCGATCTCTGCGAAAAGCACGGCAAATCCCCCATCGCTACCCACATGAACTCCTATACCCAGTGCGAACACACCAGAAACCTCACCGACGAACGGTTTGAGAGACTGGTGAAGCTGGGCGGCATCGCAGGCGTGAGCCTCTGTCCCCCCCATCTGAAGACCGGAAAGGGCTGTACCTCCGACGACGCGGTGCGCCATTTTGTGCAGTACAATTCCATGCATCCCGGAAACGTCGCCTTCGGCTGTGACCTTGACGGCACCGATCTTCCCGAGGATATGCACGACATCCGGGATCTGGTACCGCTCACCGGAAAGCTCGCCGCTCTGGGTATGAACACCGATGATATCACCTACGGCAACGCCTGCCGCTTCATGATGAAGGTTCTGAAGTAATCCCCCACATAACAAAAATACACCCGACGAAATCAGGTATACATCCATGAAATTCAAATCCACACGGGACACATCCGTAAATCCCACCCTCGTCTCCGCCGCTTACGCCATCAAAACCGGTCTTGCCCCCGACGGCGGTCTGTATATTCCCGAATCTGTTCCCGCTCTCACGGGGGCGGATTTCGATGCCCTCATTCCCATGACCTATGAGGAACGTGCGGCAAAGATTCTCTCCCTTTATCTCACCGACTACACCTATGACGAGCTGTATGCCGATGCCTGCGCCGCATATGCTCCCGAAAAGTTCGGGGAATACGCCGCACCTCTCCGCGCCATGTCCGACGGCGTGTACTCCCTGGAGCTGTGGCACGGTCCCACCTGCGCCTTCAAGGATATGGCTCTGCAGATCATGCCCCGTCTTCTCTCCCGCGCTCTGGCAAAGACCGGCGAAAAGAGAACCGCACACATTCTGGTTGCCACCTCCGGCGACACCGGCAAGGCGGCTCTGGAAGGCTACAAGGACGTGGACGGCGTGAAGATCAGCGTCTTCTATCCCGTTGACGGCGTGTCCATGATGCAGAAGCGCCAGATGCAGACCACCGGCGGCAATAACACCTACGTTGCGGCAATCCGCGGCAATTTCGACAACGCCCAGACCGGCGTGAAGGAAATCTTCGGCAGTGCGGATCTGGCACAAAAGGCAGACGAAGCCGGCTTCTTCTTCTCCAGCGCAAACTCCATCAACTGGGGCAGACTGGTTCCCCAGATCGTGTACTACATCTCCGCTTACTGCGATCTGGTCAAGTCCGGTGACATCGCGTTCGGCGACAGAATCAACATCTGCGTTCCCACCGGCAACTTCGGCAACATCTTCGCCGCATATCTGGCATACGAAATGGGACTGCCCGTGAACCGCTTTATCTGCGCTTCCAATCAGAACGACGTGCTGACCCAGTTCATGGAAACCGGTGTATATGACCGGCGCCGTGAATTCCATAAAACCATCAGCCCCTCCATGGATATCCTCATTTCCTCCAATCTGGAACGTCTCCTCAGCGTGCTGGGCGGCGCGGAAGTGACCCGGGATCTGATGGCTCAGCTGAAGACCGATGGCATCTATCAGGCACCCACCGGGCTGACCGCAAAGGTAAAGGCCCTGTTCTCCGGATATTCCCTCAATGACTGCGAAACCAAGGCGGAAATCGCATCCGTTTACGAAAAGGACGGCTACCTGATCGATCCTCACACCGCCGTGGCGACCGGTGCCGTTAAGAAATACCGCGCACAGACCGGTGACATGACAAAGACCGTCACCGCATCCACCGCGAGCCCCTACAAGTTCGCACCTGCAGTCGCGGAAGCGCTCGGTATGGCAGAACCCGACGATATCTTCGATCTGCTGGATCAGCTGGCACAGAAGACCGGAACCTCCGTACCCGCACCTCTCGCGGAAACCAGAACTCTCCCCGTGCGGTTCAATGACGTATACGATCCGGACGAGATGCCCGAGGCAGTCTTCAAGGCATGATTCACGCAATCTCCGATCTGCACCTGTCCCTGAGCGCGGACAAGCCCATGCACATCTTCGGCTCCCGCTGGCAGAACCACGCGGACAAGCTGAAGAAACGCTGGTCGGCGCTGGTATCCCCCGAGGACACCGACATCGTTCCCGGGGATATCTCCTGGGCGCCCACCCTCACCGAAGCGGAAGCGGATTTCCGTTTCATCGAATCCCTGCCCGGCAAGAAGCTCATCGGCAAGGGCAACCACGATTTCTGGTGGACCAGTGCGGCGAAAATGTACCGTACTCTCGATTCCTGGGGTGTGACCTCGGTGCATTTTCTCCACAACAACGCCTGCCGGATTGACGACAAAGTGATCTGCGGCTCCCGGGGCTGGTTCATCGAGGAAAAACAGCAGAACACCGTGGAGGACGTGGACTACGGAAAGCTCGTGAACCGGGAATGCACCCGGATCGCTCTCTCCCTCACCGAAGGCGCGAAGCTGGCGGATGACGGCACGGAAACTCTCCTGTTCCTGCACTTTCCCCCGGTCTACGGCGACTTTGTCTGCGATCCCATTCTGGATGTTCTTGTGAAGCACGGCGTGAAGCGCTGCTTCTACGGGCACATCCACGGAAACTACACCTGTCCGGCAAAAACGGAGTACCGTGGCATCGAATTCACCATGATTTCGGCAGATTTTCTGGATTTCTACCCGATTCCGGTGAGGTAAACCGCAAAGAATCCTTTCTGCATATGCTTTTTCTCCCTTTTGCACAATCCGTTCACATATTTTTTAAATACTTTTTCCGATATGTCATTGACATTGACCCGCAAAAACGGTAAAATATAAAAAGCTATGCAAGAATTATATCTGTATATTATAATTTAGTAATTGAAACAGCAAGGAGATACAAAACCATGGCACTCAAGTCCAAGGAAATCATCGCTGCAAACCAGCAGAAAATCACCTTCGATGTAGACCAGGCTGCTTTTGAAGCAGCTATCAGCAAGGTTTACAAGAAGGCCGTAAAGGATATCACCATCCCCGGCTTCC
>JAFQWY010000043.1 GCA_017407225.1 Clostridia bacterium
CGGGGCGTGGAAATCGCCTGCCGCAAGTGGAAGCCGGTGGGATTCATCCCCTACTTCCAGTCCAATACCAACACCTACGGGGACATGAACCGGATGCGGGAGCTGTTTCACCGTGCGGCTGCATTTGACGGAGCGGTGGCGGTGGATGTGGCGACCCGTGCCGACTGCCTGACTCCTGCCGCTGTGGATGCGCTGGTATCTCTGGCGGAAAAAATCCCCGTTACCGTAGAGTTGGGACTGCAGACCACGGACGACGGGACGGCTGAGCGGATCAACCGGTGCCACAGCTATGCCGAATTTGTGGACGGATACAGCCGCCTCGTCCGTGCCGCTGAAACCGTCAACGGAAAGCTGAGCACGAAAGATCCCGTCACGGGGCTGGAATTCAAGCGTCTGACCGTGGGCGTGCATCTCATCAACGGACTGCCCGGGGAAACGGCCGACACCATGCGGGGAACCGCCCGGGACGTAGCTGAACTTGCTCCCGATATGGTGAAGATTCACCTGATGCACGTGCTGACGGAGACACCTCTTGCGGCACTGTACGAGAGCGGGGAATACGTTCCCATGACGCGGGAGGACTATGTGGCCGTCACCTGCGATCAGCTGGAGCTTCTGCCGCCGGAAACCGTGATCGGACGGGTGACGGGTGACGGCATGGCGGAGGATCTGCTTGCCCCCCAGTGGAGCAGACGGAAAACGGAAGTGGCCAACGAGATTGATAAGGAGCTGTACCGCAGAAACAGCCGGCAGGGAATGAAATACCGATAAACAAAAAATGCCCCGGTGCATCTGACAGAGATACATCGGGGATTTTTATGCGGATATCACTTTTTGTACTTTGCGAACAGGGTCAGGACGCCGGTGCAGATCACCAGAACCACGATGATCACGGCAATGTCGAAGGTCTGGGGCGCACTTTCCGCCTGAGCCAGCGCGGTCAGCAGAATGGGAAGCATGGGATTCATGGTTTCAGCCTCGTTCATGATTTGTTAAATACATTGTATCACAGTTTCCGGGTTCTGTCAACGGTGTCAGACGAGATATGTCATGGCACACGCGGCACAGAGCACGCCCACGAAGAAGATCACATAATTGAAGATCTTCGCCGTGATCAGATACCAGTCCGATGGGGACGGATCCGAACTGAACCACAGCCGGAACCGGAGGGTGTCGAGGAACCACAGCACTTTCGGAACCAGAAACTCCAGAGCGGAGAAGCTGAGACAGACCAGGGCGATGAGACAGTTGGTCATGGCGCGGTCAAGCTGTTCCATGCTGAGACGGTTCGGGTGGGCATTGGACATTCCCACAGTTCCCGTGACGGGATCGGTGGTGATGATCATGTCCCCGCTGATGACGGTGCCGGAGGGAAGATCGGATTTCAGGTTGTTTTTCTGCACGCTGTATACATTCAGCAGAATCACCATCGCCACTGCAAGCACAATGGCAGCAATCCCCAGTACCCGATCAAGGGGGGAGACATAGAAATCCTCCGTTCTCTCGCTCATGCCGGTGAGGGTATCGGAAATGTCTTCGTTCAGCTCCCGTTCCTCCGATTCGCTGAGGGGTCTGCCCAGAATTGCACCGCAGTCCAGACAGGTGGAGCGGTCATCCGACTGGTGCGCGCCGCATTTTCCGCAGATTTTCATATGCCGTCCTCCTCTCTTTCTGTACTGCTATCCTATCATAAATCACGGCGTTTGTCAAGCCTCCTGAAAAATAAGAAAATTATTTCATGAAACCGCGGAAAATTTCCCCTGTACTATTGTTTTTTTTGCAGAAATGTCATATAATAATATGGTAGTGCTGTTATTGTGGGAGAAGTGTTTGCAATTTCAGCTGCCGTGACTTTCATCTGCAGCCATACAGGGGCGGATTCTGCACGGAATTCTGCATAAATCGGGCGGATGTGATTCATAATTACAGCGGATTGCACAAAATTGCCCGTTTTCTATAACAACGGAAGACAAAAGAAAGGAAGCCTTCTATGCTTCGTCTCGAAAACTTAACCTATTCCGTTCCCGCGTCCGAGACCGGACTGGGACGGACTAAAATTCTGGACGATATCTCCCTGGAGATCCCGGACGGAAAATACATCGTCATCACCGGACCCAACGGCGGCGGCAAGACCACCCTCGCCAAGGCCATCATGGGCATCGTCAAGCCCGAATCCGGCAGAGTGATCCTGGACGGCATGGACATCACCCACTTCGGCGTGACGGAACGTGCGGAAGCGGGCATCGCCTACGGATTCCAGCAGCCTCCCAGATTCAAGGGAATCACCGTCCGCGACCTTCTCTCCATTGCCGCAAAACGGAAGCTGAAGAGGGACGAATGCTGCAAGTACCTGACCCGCGTGGGTCTGTGCGCCGAGGAATATATCAACCGTGAGGTGGATGCCTCCCTGTCCGGCGGCGAAGTGAAGCGAATCGAAATCGCATCCGTGCTGGCGAAGGGATCCCCCGTGATGATCTTCGACGAACCGGAAGCGGGCATCGACCTGTGGTCCTTCCACCGTCTCACCAATACCTTCCGTGAGCTTCACGAAGACTCCGGATGCACCCTCATCATCATCTCCCATCAGGAGAGAATCATCAATCAGGCGGACGAAGTGCTCCTCATCGCCGACGGCAAGCTGAAGCAGCGCGGTCAGCCCGAAGAAATCCTGCCCTCCATTGATGCGGTGTTCGATAAGAAATGTCTTGATTGATTATGCAGCGGAACACCGCATGGGTATCGCCTGCGGCGTAAAGAATAAAGAAGAAAGAATAAATAATAAAGAAGAAAGACGGGTGCGGGGCGAATGTGTTCGCGATCAAATGAGGGAGCCATCCTCTGTCAGTTTCACTTCAAAACCAGCCCTCACGCGAAGCGTGTTCCTTAGGGAAACAATTCAGTGTCTCGTGATGTTCGCCGCTGAAAAATCGTTTTAAGCCATACAAGCGAACGACTGTGAGCGAACCGATCAGGGAGAAATTCTCAAAAGAACCGCAGGTTCGTTTGAGCGGTGGGATTCACAAGGGTCCGCCGAAGGATCCTTGTGCGCCCCACGCGCAGTGGAGAAAATCAATTGAAAAGACGCCAGTCTTTTCTTCACATTCAATCAAACGTGAAGTTTGAACCAAAACAAATCAAAATACAGGAAACCGAAACTTATGAGTATGAACGAAGACATCCGCCGGGGGCTTCTGGAAAAGGTCGCCGACCTGCACGGTACCCCTCAGGGCGCATATAATATCCGTGAAAACGGTCAGTCCGCCGGACGCCAGAACACCGACGAGATTACCATTGAAAATAAAACCGATAAGCCCGGCATCAATATCATTGTAAAGTCCGGGACCAAGAACAAGTCCATCCATATCCCCGTGGTCATCACCAAAACAGGGCTCACCGAGATGGTGTACAACGACTTCATCATCGGGGACGACTGCGATGTCCTCATCGTGGCGGGATGCGGCATCCATAATTCCGGCGACGAAGCCTCCGCCCACGACGGCGTACACCATCTGGAAATCGGGAAGAATTCCAAGGTGCGCTACATCGAAAAGCACTACGGCGAAGGAAACGGCTCCGGCGAGAGAATCATGAATCCCGAAATGACCGCAAATCTCGGCGAAAATTCCGTTCTCGATATCGAATCCGTACAGATCGGCGGCATCGACTCCACCAACCGCAAGACCGTCATCACCGCCGCTGCCGGATGCGAAGTCAATATGGCGGAGCGCCTCATGTCCGACGGTCACCAGAACGTGGTCAGCGATACCGAGATTATCTTAAACGGCGACGACTCCAGCGCACGGATCAACTCCCGCTCCGTTGCCAAGGGCGAGTCCACTCAGCTGTTCTATCCCAAGCTCACCGGCAACGCCGACTGCTTCGGTCACGTTCAGTGCGACTCCATCATTATGGACAACGCAAAAATCCGCTCCATTCCCGAAATCTGCGCCAATTCCGTGGATGCAAGACTGGTTCACGAAGCCGCTATCGGCAAGATCGCGGGAGATCAGATCATGAAGCTCATGACGCTGGGACTTACCGCGGAAGAAGCGGAAGAAAAGATCCTCAACGGTCTGCTGAAATAAGCATATTTACGGAAAACGATAACCGATTCCATATAAAATTTATAACAATTTGATATTTTACTGACGCACGGGTCTGTGATATAATAGTGCATCATAAACCGCAGCCCGATCATCTGCAAATTCACTGCCACGGGGTACATCATATGTCTGCCAATACCAAGCCTTATTCCGAATATTCCCACGACGAACTTAGAAATATGCTCATTCTGGAGCAGTCCAAGCTGGATCGCTGGTCCGAGATGAATCTGACCCTCGACCTGACCAGAGGCAAGCCCAATCAGGCTCAGCTGGATCTGTCCTCCGGGATGCTCAACATCGTAAGCGACAGAGGCGACTGCTTCAGCGAACAGGGTCTGGACTGCCGTAACTACGGTATCCTGGACGGTCTGCCGGAAACCAAGAGACTGTTCAGCGACCTTCTCGGCATTCCCGCCGAACGCATTCTGGTTCTGGGCAACTCCTCCCTCAACGTCATGTACGACACCATGGTACGCGCCATGCTCTTCGGCGTTGCCGGCGGCTACGAACCCTGGTCCCGTCAGGGCAGAATTAAGTTCATCTGCCCCTCCCCCGGATATGACCGCCACTTCACCATCTGCCGCACCCTCGGCATCGAAATGGTGCCCGTGAAGATGAACGCGGACGGTCCCGATATGGACGAAGTCTACAACATTGCCTGCTCCGACCCCTCCGTGAAGGGTATGTGGTGCGTGCCGAAGTTCGCAAATCCCGAAGGCATCACCTATTCCGACGAAGTGGTTGACATGATCGCGGCCATGAAGCCTGCGGCACCCGACTTCCGTATCTTCTGGGACAACGCATATGCCGTTCACGAGCTGTACGATGAAGAAGTTCCGCTGGCGGACATCTTCGAAAAGGCAAAGGAATACGGCACCGAGGACAATATCTTCTACTTTGCTTCCACCTCCAAGATCAGCTTCCCCGGCTCCGGTCTTGCGATCATGGCGGCAAGCGAAAAGAACCTGGAACAGATCCGCCCCATCATCGCCACCCAGACCATCGGCTATGACAAGATCAACCAGATGCGCCACGTGAAGTTCTTCAAGAACGCCGACGGCATCCGGGAACACATGAGACATCACGCCGCCATCATCCGCCCCAAGTTCGAACTGGTACAGAATATGTTCCGCAGAGAACTGGACGGACTGGGCATCGCACACTGGACCGAACCCCGCGGCGGCTACTTCATCAGCCTGTACGTTCCCGAAGGATGCGCGAGACGGGTTTACCAGCTTGCAAGAAGCGTTGGCGTTACCCTGACTCCCGCCGGATCCACCTATCCCTACGGACGTGACCCCAAGGGCAGCAACCTGAGAATTGCGCCCACC
>JAFQWY010000044.1 GCA_017407225.1 Clostridia bacterium
CAGAACACCACATTCGGCTCCCCGATTTTGTAGAATCTGTAGTCCGGGAGGGCTTTTCTGTAAACGGAGAGGTATTTTTCGTAGGGATTTGCCCACACCACGGCGTTTTTCTTCACGATGTCGCGGATGTCCTTCCCGTTCCATGCGAATTCCCGGCGGATGATGGTGAAGACCGCGCGCTCGAAATCCCCCAGCATGGCGGCGTGCTTCCGGCACTGTTCCTCGTTCCGTCCCATCATGCAGAAGAAGAAAATCCCGATGTTGTTGGGCTGAATGTCAAGCTCGCAGGGGTAGGACTGTTTGAGAAACGTGATCCGGTCGCTGCGGGTGAACTGCTGGAATTTCCAGTTGACGTAGTTCACATCCGCTTCAAAGCCGTCGAAGCTGTCGAAAATCATGGGATCCACTCCCGTGTAGGTCATGTCGTTCACCGTTGTCAGCAGAAATGCCTGCAGCTCCTGACCGCATCCGATGTCGTAGATGTTGGAAATTTCCAGATCGCGGCACAGCCGGAACAGGCAGGAATAGCGGTACACGGCGTCCCCCATGACTGCATCCCCGCGCACGGCACGCTTGAAGAGGTGCAGATCCGTTTCGTCCCCGCTGATGCCGTCGGGATGGGCGCCCTCCTTGAAATCGTGGAAGGCCGCATATCCGGCATTGATGCAGGATCCCCGGAACAGCTCCCGGAGCTTCAGAAATTCCTCATCGTTCAGTTTGTCCACCTCGCGTTCGGGGAGACAGCGGTAAATCTCTTCGTTTTCGTGATTTTTCGGTGAGCGGTCGATGCCGGTGTTCTTCTCCATGGCAAGTCCTCCTTCGGGCTTTTTGATTTCAGTATACCATGGGACGGGACGGATGTCAATCAACTGATCGGTGAGTCGGGTTCCGCAGCAGATGAGAAAACAAAAAAAGGAAGACGGATGCCTTCCCTGTTACCGATCTGCCGCAGAATTCCTGTGAAGCCAGCGTGCAGGATTTTCATGGATATATTTTTTCCGGATCAGATAGTCTTCCTTGTCCCGGATGATATGTTCGATATAGGATCGCTGAAAGAGATCACACCCGATTTCCCGATTGCAGAACCGCTTGAAAGCCCGGATTACTTCCGGCAGCTTTTCGTTGGCACGGCGATTTCCGGAGCTTTCATCATCGTTTTGGCAAATTCCGCTGCCCTTTACGCAGTCGATTCCACCTTCGGTAGGGGACGGCGCCCCCGACGTCCCGGAACCAATACATACGGTAGGGGACGGCGCCCCCGACGTCCCGGAACAAATACATACGGTAGGGGACGGCGCCCCCGACGTCCCGGAACAATCCCTTCCCGATGTTCCGGCAGACCCTGTAAGTATTACAATCACATGGATATGATCCGGCATGATTACATATTGATCGATCAATACACCGGTGATTTTTTCACTGGCAAGCAGATGCTTTTCAATGATTTTTCCCGTTTCAGTCAGTTGTACCAGCGGTTTGCCGTAATGCGGGACGTCGAGGGCGCCGTGATTCGGGACGTCGGGGGCGCCGTAATGTGGGACGTCGAGGGCGCCGTCCCCTACCGAAGTTAACGCGATTGAGGGGGAGGAGGGGAGTTTGATTTCGGACAACCGGATGGCATGATTTTTGATGCGTATGGTAACAAAATATGCGCCGGCGGAGCTGTAGTTGTAATGCTCCAGACGCAGTTTTTTTCGCTCGGGAAAGTCTTGTTTCATGTGGGGTACCTCATCAATTGAAAAGGGGCTGTAGCACTAAGGAGAAAAACTCCGAAATGCAACAGCCCGCCATTGTTTACTCAAACAGCGGAGTGGAGAAATACCGTTCCGCGGTGTCGGGGAGAACGGTGACCACGGTTTTGCCCCTGCCCAGCTTCTTCGCCAGACGGATGGCCGCCGCTACGTTGGTGCCGCTGGAAATACCGCACATGATGCCTTCCTTCGACGCCAGTTCCTTGGAAATGCGGATGGCTTCCTCATCGCTGATGATGCAGGTGTCGTCGAAGATGTTCAGATTCAGAATTTCCGGGATCACGCCGTCGCCGATGCCCATCTGAAGGTGGGTGCCGATGGATCCGCCGGAGAGAATCGCCGCGTGTTCCGGTTCCACTGCCCAGATGGTCATATCGGGATTTGCCGCCTTGAGGGTTTCGCCGATGCCGGTGATGGTGCCGCCGGTGCCGATGCCGGAGCAGAAGCCGTGAATGGGCCCGTTTACGTCGTCCAGGATTTCACGTGCGGTCTGGTCGCGCTGGATGGCGGGATTCGCCGGATTTTCAAACTGCTGGGGCACGAAGACACGGGGATCCTCTTCCTTCATTTTCAGCGCCAGTGCAAGGCATTCCTCGATGCACAGACCGATGTTGCCGGCGTCGTGCACCAGAATCACCTCCGCGCCGTAGTGCTCAACCAGCTTGCGGCGTTCTTCGGACACGGAGTCGGGCATGATGATTTTTACCTTGTAGCCGCGGACAGCGCCCACGAGGGACAGACCGATGCCCTGATTGCCGCTGGTGGGCTCCACGATGATGGTGTCTTCGTGGATGAGACCCTTTTCCTCGGCATCGCGGATCATGTTGTACGCGGTACGGGTCTTGATGGAGCCGCCCACGTTGAGACCTTCAAATTTCACGAGGATCTGTGCGCCGTCCTCGGGTGCGATATGCTGAAGCCGGATGATGGGGGTGTGCCCCATGGCTTCCAGGATGTTGTTGCAGATCATAGGATGGTTACGCTTTCTGTATAATATGGTGATGATTTACATTTTATGCATGAATGATTCATTATAGCACAGATTCCGCAGAAATGCAAGGGCTTGACGGCATTGAATGTGATCCGTCCGGATTTATTTCACGCCAAAAAAGACACAGCGGCGTGCCCAATGTCATTTATTAAACCCAAATAAGTTTAAATAAACCCAAACATGAAAGATTCCTCGGTTATTTCATATTCATAATTAAGAGGGGCTTTTTATTTCGTCCAAAATCATGCTAAAACTTGCGAAATTCTTCAATGTGTGGTATAATATTTGTGCGACACAATTTCATAGTTTTGATTCTATTGAGGGAAAATACCTCGGTAAAAGGTGTTTTCCCTATTTACCCATCCCTAAATGGAATCGAGATTGTGTCGCAACAATGTGGGAACTCACTTTTCCGGTGCGTTCTTTCGGGAGCGCACTTTTTTATAAGTATTATGGGGAGAATAACAATGAAACGAATTATTTTGAGCTTTAGTATTATTTTGCTTCTTCTCATCTGCCTTTCTGGCTGTTTTGGCGAGAATTATTATGAAAAAACAGGGGATTATACACCGCATAATTCTCCAGTTAATGTTGTTCGTAAAGGTAGTTTGTCTGATTATGAAGTTGAAGAAATAGCGCAAAATATCCTTGTTTCAAGTAACTATTGCAGTACATTTATTGTAGGTTCTTTGGGAGACTATAAGATAATCGATATATCTTATGATTGGGATGAATATGAGCGGTATATTGTTACTGTTGATTTGAAAGCAAGTAATGGTGAAGAATATGAAAATCATTCGGTAAAAATGTATTTCAGATATAACTCTACAATTCAAAACTATTGGTGGAATCAATCAATGGTTTTTGAAGACGAATATTCAATAGATGATTTCAAAACAGCTATCAATTGGGGTAAAGAAACAACAAGAGAAGCAGATGAAAATTCGTTTGATGAATTTAAAGATAACCTGGAAAAACAAGAAGCTTATAAAAACTATATATCTAAGTTAGCTGGAACATGGTGGGATACCGATAGTATGAGATGTTTCATGATAATAGAAAAAATTTCTGATACTACATATAATGTCGAGGTTAATTGGTCAAGCAGTGCATGGGAAAATACTCAATGGATAATGCAAATCCATTATGATCCCGATAAAAGTGCTTTTTGCTACACAAACGGCATACAACAGAATGTTGCATATAGTGAAGATGGTAATGAGACGATTGATATAATTTATAATAACGGAAGCGGCAGATTATTTATTGAAAAAGATCATTTATTTTGGGTTGATGATATCGAATCTGTACGGAATGGATGTCCATTTGAAAAATCAGAATATTGAGGTCTAAAGATATGCAGGGTAAAAATTAAGTGGATTTATATTTAGAACATCACGAAAATCTTATGAGCCGATGGATAACGAAGCCTTATGGCGCTGACGGAGTTAAAAAGTTTCGCCAAAGACGGGAATAATTCCGCTAGAATTATGGTTTTTATTTGAACGCAATCAACATAACCTTGCAAAAATAAAGATTTTATGGAAACAAACAAAACGAGAAAACATCGCTGTAGCGGCGGTTTTCTCGTTTTCACTTCTTTATGTTTTGTGTTGTTCCTTGATATGAGGTCGATATATACACAGCGGCGTGCCGTGCCTTTTTTTCGGTTCAATGCAGATCGCTGTCCCCGTCGTCGTCTTCGCCCATGTATTCCCGGACGCCGACGTAGCGTTCGCTTCGTTCCTCCTCCACTTTGTCGGACAGGAGTGTGCGTACCTCGCGGGGATTCTTGATCCGTGCGATGTCAATCTCGGGCGTGGATTTGTCGGCGGTGCACAGGTGAATGGTGCCCAGACCGAAGATGCGTTCCTCAAAAGACCGTTTCAGCGTGATGTCAAGGATGCGGTAGAGGCGGATTTCCTCTTCGCTGATATTGAAAATACCTTTTTTGATGATCAGGCGCGTATCGGTGAGGGTGTAGGTGGTAAAGCTCCACGGCAGACCGAAGAGGGTACGTTTCCGTTCGCGCCACAGGGAGGATTCGGACATGGTTTGATTTACTCCTTGGTAATAGTTTTGATTCATCCGTCGGACTGTGCGTTATCGATGGCAATATAGGCCAGCAGACCGCCCCAGTGGTAAAATTTGTCGCTGCTGCCCGAGCTGCATCCCGCATTCGTCCGCAGCTTCAGCTGTTTATAATCCATAGTTATCTCCCCATAAAATAAGGAAGGATATTTTCGTTTATTTCGTCTTGAAGTATTTTGCCCACATCTTTGCGGACTTTGCGGTGGTGTGCTTCATTTCTTCGGCATCTGCATCGCCGGTGAGGTACTGACGCATGATTTCGCCGTCTACAGCGGTCTGACGGTCGTGAACGGGATAGAAGTTTTCCATCAGGAAGCATGCATACTTCTGGAAGCGGTGCTCGCCCACCAGACGGAATTCCGCGGAAATGGAGTCAACGGCAACGCTGTATCTGTCCTTGACGGACTGGATGATATCGCCGCGCTCGTTCTTGTGGGCGAATACGATGGTGGAGCAGATATCCGAGTTGCGGTTGTGCTCGGTGGAGCCGTGGCTGTCCGTGGAGCCTACGATGGGATGAACCCGTCCCTGACGGTATTCGTCGTAGTACAGCGCGGTCTGGAAGCCGTTGTGTTCGTAGTAGTTTTCGCCGCCCAGAACTTCAAAGGCATCAAAGGGATGCTTTGCCAGCATATACTTGGTGAAGGGTTCGGGAATCTGCCACATATCGGACAGCCAGTAGGGATGTGCAAACACGCCCAGACCGCCTGCCTGACGGATCTTTTCAAACGCCCATACGCATACCGCGTACCAGCGGCTGTTTACATTGGAAGGGCAATCGGTCAGGTTCTTTTCGATTTCGTCCACCTCCGCGTTGTACTGCTCCATGGATACGATATCGGGGCAGTCAACGGTTTCGTCGAAGCGGCGCTTGTCGAGCTCCCCGTCGGTTTCCTTATAGTTCGCAAGATTTTCCAGCAGACCGTTGACGGAGAACAGACCGCCCGCGTTGACGATGTGCACATCGGTCTGGGGCAGGTGAACTTCTTCGCCGGGGAGGATGTTCAGGGGAATTTCGGTATCGGCGTATGCGTTCATGGCTTCCAGGGAAGGATAATACCGTCCGTGGTCGGTGACAACGATGAAGTCATAGCCTCTCTTGCGGTAGTTGGCGCATACCACTGCGGGAGCTTCCCGACCGTCGGAGCGGCAGGTGTGCATATGGAGGTCGCCGCGGAGAGGGATACGGCACGCCATATCGTCGGCGAGAGCGTACAGGGAAAGCTGCAGAACGCGGGAGTCGCCCCTGAACACGCGGACGATCAGCTCGGTTTCCGCCTCAGCGGTATAGGTGAAGCGCAGGCATCCGTCCTCTTCGGGGGAGAGCTCGTAATCGGTGCGGTTCCAGGAGGAGAAATCCTGACGGGGAGAACCGGAATCCACGCGCATCACGGACACGCGGTAGCTGCCGGAGAACGCTGCGTGCGCGCCCTGGGGCTTGATGGTGATTTCGGTGGGATCGTTCACGGGGAACACCATGGGGAAGATGTCGTAATCGTAGAGAACCTGCTTCATTTTCATGGGAATGTACCTCCGGTGTGGGATTATTTTTATTTTTTCTTTGAGTTTTTTAGTTTGTCTGCTGCTTTTTTATTCTGGTTTGAGTTATTGTTTTTTACTATAATGTTGAAGAAAAGACTGGCGTCTTTTCGATTTTTATTTTCTCTCCTGCGCGGAGGGCGGACAAGAGGACTTATCGAAGCCCTCTTGTCAATCACCACGACCCGAGGGTTTTCCACCCTCAGGACTCCCTCCGCCGCGGGCGCGTACCCGTGTAGCTGAAATTTTATAGCGATCTCCCGTCAGGGATGGGGCTCGAAGATTTCCCCGTTCTGTTCAGTCACTTTCTGCGAAAGTGGGCGGGCTGGCGAGACATAACTACTGCGGGCACTGAAAGCCGTGAAGCGCACTTGCGCGGTTTGGAAACTTAAACAAAGCTTAACGGCTGTATGTTTGGCATAAATCCCAGCTGATATCACGCCCCCGGCGTCGTCAGTTGAAATCCAGCCCCAAAAATACGCACTGTCCGTGCACAATCCTCCAAAACTGCAGCAGCGTACCAAGACGCGGAACCCAATAAGGGAGAAGCCGAAGAACCGTAGGTTCGCGGGGCCGGGATCGTTAAGGTCGCGGCCTGAGCGATCTTAACCGCCCCACGCGCAGTGGAGAAATAAAATCGAAAAGACGCCAGTCTTTTCTTCAATATATTCCCTCAGCTTACCCCAAGCTGACAATACAGCCGTACGCCAGTACATCCATTATACCACGCTCCACCCGTTTTTGCAACCTTTTATCGAAAAAGGCGATGCCCCGCTGCAGGCTGAATCTTTATTCACAAAAAAACCGTCTGCGTAAGGCAAATACTCAACATTCTGCATCAAAACCGTTGACATCCTTCATGGACTGTGCTATAATATTGGCATTAACCCGAGAATCCCCGGTTTTTCTGAAAGTCAGGTTCAATTATTATGCAAAAAGATGAAATGAAATCATATACATCCCGCGTGAATAGCGAAACCCGCGAGCATGAAACAAAAGTGGAATATTCCGACTCCACGCACCTTATCGAGCAGTCCGCGTACCGGTACTCCCTGCAGGAGAGAGCCGATCCCAACCTGTACCGCCTCCTCTTCGACTACGAATCCGTGCCGAAGGTTTCCTTCAACCACCGCTTCGTACCCATCGGCATGCCGGAGCATATCTGGATCACCGACACCACCTTCCGCGACGGTCAGCAGGCACAGGAACCCTTTACCGTGAAGCAGATCACCGACCTGTACCGCATGATGCACCGTCTGGGCGGCCCCAGGGGTCTGATCCGCCAGTGCGAATTCTTCGTCTATACGGAAAAGGACCGTGAGGCACTGCAGGAATGCCAGGCTCTGGGCTACGAATTCCCCGAATGCACCACGTGGATCCGTGCGGCAACCAAGGACTTCCAGCTGGTAAAGTCCCTGGGCATCCGGGAAACCGGCGTGCTGGTATCCTGCTCCGACTACCATATCTACAACAAGATGGGGCTGACCCGCGCATCCGCTCTGGATAAGTACCTGGGCGTCATCAAGGAAGTGCTTGACATGGGTATGTCGCCCCGCTGCCACTTCGAGGACATCACCCGTGCCGATTTCTACGGCTTTGTGGTTCCCTTCGCGGAAGCTCTGCAGGTTCTCTCCGAGCAGTACGGGATTCCGGTGAAGATTCGCGCCTGCGACACCATGGGCTACGGAGTTTCCTATCCCGGCGCCGCCCTCCCCAGATCCGTACCGGGCATCATCTACGGTCTGACCCACTATGCCGGCGTTCCCTCCGAGATGCTGGAATGGCACGGCCACAACGACTTCTACAAGGCAGTCACCAACAGCGCCACCGCATGGCTTTACGGCTGCTCCTCCGTCAACTGCACCCTGATGGGCATCGGCGAACGGTGCGGCAACACGCCTCTGGAAGCCATGATCATGGAATACGCCTCCCTCCGCGGCACCACCGACGGCATGGACACCACGGTCATCACCGAGATCGGCGAATACTTCCGCAACGAGATGGGCTACGACATTCCCCCGAAGACTCCCTTTGTGGGACGTGACTTCAACGTGACCAAGGCCGGCATCCACGCGGACGGTCTGATGAAGGACGAGGAGATTTACAACATCTTCAACACGGAAAAGCTCCTGAACCGCCCGGCACAGGTGGCCATCGACTCCCACAGCGGTCTGGCAGGACTGGCGTACTGGATCAAGAACCGGTGCCCCGACAAGCATTCCCAGACTGTTGACAAGCGTTCCCCCGTTGTGCAGAACATGAAGGAACTGATCGACTACGAATACGCCAGCGGACGCACCACGACGATGAGCGACAGCGAGCTTCTGATCCTCTACCGCGCCGCCAAGGAAATGTGCGAAGAATAAACAGAACAGACACAAAAATCCCGACGGATCCTGAGATTCGCCGGGATTTGTTTTGGTCAGAACAGCTTCTTCAGAACGCCGCCGAGAGTATCGCCCAGCTTGCCGTCCAGGGCGTCGTCCAGCTTGTCGAAGCTGAGCTTTGCCTTTACGCCGTCAACGACTGCTTCCAGCTTTTCGTCGGGAAGGTCGATGCCGATGAGCTTTTCCACAACTTTGATGGGGTTCTTCTTGAAATCGTCCAGCAGATCCTTGTTTTCGGTCAGCTTTTTCACGATCTCCTCAATTTTATCCTTCAGTTCTTCCATGAGTTCCTCTCCTTTTTGTGATTGGTATGGTTCCCGTTTATTATACCATAATTCTGCACTGTTCCGCAAGAGGGGAAATGTGATCGTTTGCGGAAAATTGATTCAGGGGAGTGGCGGAACTGTCTGCGGGATTTTGTACACGAGTATGGGGATATTTCTTTTTTTGCAGGCTTCAATCACAAATCCGGTTCCTTTGGATTTCCCGTCCCAGAATGCCAGAACCATATCGGCATATTCTATGATGGACAGATTTCGCTTCAGGGGTGCCCCTCTTCCGTAACGGCTGTACTCCGGTCTGAACTCTGTCAGCGGAATTCCGTGTGCAAGCGCGTACTCTTTCGCACAGGTATCCACTCCCTTTGCGCCGCCCGACACAATTTCGGTTGTATCCTGCGGCAGATAGTCCTGCAGGTTCTCGATTCTGATCTCTCTGGATCCTATTACGGCTACTTTCATGCTGCCCTCCTTAAAAATAAACTGGATATACCGTATATCCATATGCAACATTATACCACAAAACGGATATAAAATAAACATACAATATATCTGTTATGGGAGGATGTTATGGCGATCAAGAGTGTTTCCATCCGGATTGAAGAAGAGATGCTGGAAAAGCTGGGGTTTGTTTCGGATTACGAAGGGCGGTCGGTGAACAGCCACATTCTGGTGCTGATCCGCGAGAATATACGGAAGTTCGAAGAAGAACACGGAAAAATCGAAGGAAAAATCAGCCCGGACGTGAATGTGAAGCCCGCGCGGAAAAACTGAATACAGGCTGCTGTACCATTTCGGTACGGCTTTTTTCTCCTCTGCCGGCGGCACAATACCGGTTTGTCCTTGACTTTTCCGCCTCCATCGTTTACAATAGATTTATCAATCCAATGATTTTCCACCCCGGATTCCGGAAAGGAGATGCCATGAATTCTGCTGCCGAATTGTTTTACGAAATCGGTGAACCCTATGCCGCCGGTTTGTTTGAAGAGCCGGAAAGGGATTATTTCTGCCGCCACGCCATTGCCAATGCGCGGTACCTGGAGTACGTGAAGCCTGCCCTTTACGACGAGGGAGAACTGCTGTACCCTGCCAAAACCAAGTACGCGCAGTCCGGGTACGCGGTCACGCCCCAGTTTGCCCACACCTACCAGATCGACTGGGGGAAGCTGGAGGCAAAGAGCAAAGAGGCCGCCGCTCTCATGCGGGAGTTCCATGCACTGAGCCGCAGCCCCGGAGGATGGACCCACGCGGCGCCCAACTACAAACGGATCATCCGTGAGGGGCTGGATTCCTATCGTGAGCGGATTCTGGCACAGCCCGAGGGGGACTTCCGGGACGGTCTGCTGGCTCTCGTGGACGGTATGAAGAGCTACATCACCCGGAGCGCGGAATATCTGAAGTCCGTTGGTGCACCCGGGGAGCTGATCGCGGCTCTCGAAAAGGTGCCCTTCCGCCCGGCTGAGACCTACTACGAAGGGCTTGTGGCGTGGAACGTGATCTTCTACTTCGACGGCGCGGACAATCTGGGCTCCCTCGACGACGGGCTTGCCCACCTGTACAGAGGCGAGGACTACACCCACATCATCGGTCAGCTGTTCGACAACATCGATGCGGTTGGCACATGGTCCTGCACGGTGGGACACGTTTACAACGAAATCACCGAACAGGCGCTCCGTGCCATCAAAAACCGCCGCAGACCCATGCTGGAGCTGGTGGTGCGGGAGGATATGCCGGAGAAGCTGTGGAAAATCGCCGTGGAAAATATCCGGTGCGGCTCCTGCAATCCGTCCTTCTACAACGACCGGGGCATCCACGCCATGCTGAAAGACCGGTTTGCCCACATCCCGGACAGCGAACTGGATCTGTTCTGCGGATGCGGATGTACGGAAACCAATCTGCAGGGACTGACCCGTGCGGGCGGAACCGACGACAACATTCCGCTGGCGCTGATTTTCGAGCGGTATATGCACGCCCACCTGAGAGAAGCTAAGACGTTTGAAGAATTCTACGAAGGACTGTGCCGCGAGACGGAAAAGGAAATCGACGTCCAGCTGGATGCCATCGTGGAGCGGTACGAGTACATGGCAAAATACCTGCCCAACCCCATCCGGACCCTGTTCACCGATGACTGCATCGAAAACGGGAAGGACTTCAACGCGGGCGGCGCACGGTACACGTGGACACAGTCCTCCGACAGCGGGCTGATCAACACCGTTGACTCCCTTCTTGCCATCCGCGAGCTGATCTTTGAGAAAAAGATGTTCACGGCGGATGAATTCCTCGCAAAGCTGACGGCGGAGGACGAAGCGTTCTACCTTCTCCTGAAGCAGTGCCCCTGCTTCGGTACGGACAACGAGGAGGCCGATGCCCTCGCCGCCGATTATGCCGGTCGTGTCTACAGCGTGTACCGGAACAAGCCCCCGAAGAGCTTCATTGACGCCTACATCCTCACGGAGCACCAGTTCCTGCGGTACGAAGGTGAGGGCAGACGGGTTGGCGCAACTCCCGACGGACGGAAGAAAGGCGAGCCCACCTGCGACTCCATTGCCGCCATCCGGGGAAAAGCCGTGGACGGGCCCACCGCGATGCTGAAAAGTGCGGCGAGACTGCCCCAGCATCTGGCGGACGGCATCTCCGTGCTGAATCTGACGCTGGCGAAGAATTTTGTGGGAGAAACCCTGTGCTCCCTGGTGAAATCCTACTTTGCCATGGGCGGCATTCAGGTGCAGGTGACCTGTACTTCCGTTGAGGAGCTGAAGGATGCCATGGTGAACCCCGACAAGCACCGGGATCTCATCGTCCGGGTGGGCGGATATTCCGATTACTTCGTGAATCTAACCCCGGCGCTCAGACAGACCGTGCTTGAGAGAAATATCCACGAGCTGGGCGGCTGAGCTGCAGTCCGGCAGGAGAAGATCATTCCCTGATTATGAAAGACCTGTTATGAAAATGACGGGTCTTTTTCTTAGAAATTTTTACACAAATCCTCCAAAATTGTTCTTGTACAATCCAATTCTTTGTGATATAATGAAAATAACT
This sequence comes from Clostridia bacterium, assembly GCA_017407225.1. Classification (GTDB taxonomy): domain Bacteria; phylum Bacillota; class Clostridia; order Oscillospirales; family CAG-272; genus UMGS1696. The sequence continues at coordinate 12,077 of JAFQWY010000044.1, forward strand.
ATTTCATAGAACACAAAACAGACAAGGAGCAAACATATGAAACAGATTCTGAAACGTACCACTGCGGTTTTCCTGCTTCTCTCCCTGCTTCTCTCCGCCGCTGCCTGCTCGGAAAATTCCGGCAACGCGGACGATACCCAGGCGGATGCCGCCGATCCCGCTGTTACCGAAACCGAGTTCCAGCTGATCGAAGAAGACGGCACCACCCACTATGCCGACCTGATCGAAGCCGTTGACTACGAAGGCTGGACCATGCACATCGCAAACGACGGTCTCAGCTCCGACTACTTCAGCGCGTTTACCGTGGAAGAGCTGACCGGCGACGACTTCAACGATGCCATCTTCAACCGCAACGAACGCATCATGGACAAGTTCAATATCGAGATCACGGAAACCTATGACGGCTCCGTCAGCGCCCTCAAGAACGACGTTACCGCAGGCACCGGCGAAGTGGCCTTCGGTCAGGTTCTGTTCCGCAGCTGCATGGGGCTGATCCTGCAGGACTATATCCGTCCCATGTCCTCCCTCCCCGGAATCGACCTCACCAAGCCCTACTGGGATAAAGGTTCCGTGGAAACCCTTACCTTCAACGGCAACTACTATTTCGCACACGGCGACCTTGGATGGGACCACTACGAAGGTATGGCGGTTCTCTTCTACAACGGTGAACTTCTCTCCGACAACAATATCACCGAAACCCCCTACGATCTCTACATGGATGACCGCTGGACTCTCGATAATATGCACGAGATGATGAATATCGTTTCCCGGGACACCAACGGCGACGGCAAGATGGATATCAAGTATGACGTCTTCGGCTTCACCGGACGTGACTTTGAATTCCTCCCTTCCCTCCATTCTTCCAATACCCAGCTTGTGACCTATGACAAGGATGCGGAAGATTTTGTGCTGAACTATACCGATGAAACCGTTATGGCGGTGGGAGACAAGCTCAACGCCATGCTGAATGACGCAAACATTTCCCATCCCGCATGGGACAGCGAATCCAGAAATGTATTCAAGGAAGGCCGCGTTCTGTTCTACAGCCGTCTGCTCGGTGACTTCCGCAATCTCCGCGACAAGGAAGACGACTACGGCATCGTAAGCTTCCCCACCCTGAACGAAAACGAACCCGGCAGGGTTTACATCCAGAACTGCTTCACCAACCTGGTTCCCGTAAGCTGTGAGGATCCGGCAAGACTGGGCACCCTGATCGAAGCCATGTCCGCGGATACCCACGACAACGTACTGAACGTGTACATCAACAAGGCCGTCATCGGCAAGGGCGTCCGCGATGAACAGAGCGCAGAGCTGATGCGGATCATGATGACCAGACGTTCCTATGACCTTTGCTATGCATTCGGTCTCAACTCCGTTATCTCCAACTTCGGCGCAGCGCTGAAGAAGGGACAGTATTCCTCCGCAGCAAGCCGTCTGAAGAATGTCTTCAAGAAGGATATGGGCAAGAATATCGAAAAGCTCACCGAAGAATGGGTCTACGATTAATCCCGCACAGCGAAAGGAAAACCCATGAAACACAGCAATCAGAGAATCACCGCAGGTCTTCTCGCAGCCGCAGCGGCTCTGGGAACTCTCACCTCCTGCGGCAGTGACGGCAATTGGATCGAAACCGACGGAGAACCCGCATCCATCGTCCACGAAGGGGAAACCGCATCGGAAACCCGGGAGGCTGATATGGAAAACACTGCTCCTGCCGCGGATTTCCCGTGGGAAGAAAGCAAGCACAGGCTGCAGTTTGACGAAAACGGCGAATTCAAAATTCTGGTACTCTCCGATATCCACATAAACGGCACCATGTCCTCTCTGGCAGAGCAGAACATGAAGGTCCTTGTGGAGCGGGAACAGCCGGATCTGGTCATGTTCGACGGCGACAACACCTGGGGACTGACCACGGAAGCGGCCGTGAAGAAGGCGGTGGAATCCATGGTGGATCTTCTGGAAGAAAAGAAGATTCCGTGGGGACACGTATACGGCAACCACGACTGCGAAGGAAGCAATCTGAAAAAGGAAAAACAGCAGAAAATCTACGAATCCTTTGACTACTGCGTTTCCCGGGCAGGTCCCGAAGAGCTGTACGGTCAGGGCAATTACGTTCTGCCGGTTTACGGCTCCGACGGCGATAAGGTTCTCTTCAACGTGTGGGCACTGGACTCCGGCGAGTACCTGACCTCAGCGGAAAAGGCGGCATACCTCCCCATCGGCGGTACCTTCCAGGGATATACGAACAGCTCCTACGCCTACATTCAGCCCAGCCAGATCCGGTGGTACATGGATACCTCCGAGAAAATGGAGGCGTACAACGGGGATGTGGTGCCCGGCGTCATGTTCTTCCACATTCCCCTGCAGGAATTCTACAATGCATGGGTGAACCGGGACGCACTGAACTATACCGGTGAAAGACGGGAAGTGGTATGCGCGTCCGAAGTCAACTCCGGGCTGTACACCGCGATGGTGGAACGGGGCGACATCAAGGCTGTCACCAGCGGACACGACCACCGCAACGACTACATGGTGGAATACGGCGGCATCAAGCTCTGCTACTGCTCCACCATCAGCGAAACCGGCTACTGCGACTACGATATGTTCGGCGGACGGGTATTCGTTGTCAAAGAAAGCGATCCCTCCGACGTTCAGACCTATATGAGCTACGTGGATGAAGCAAAAATGGGCATGGAAAAGGCTGTCATTGATGCGGATCCCATTCCCGAAGGCGTGGTTCTGAATTTCGATTCCTATACGCCCGGGTTTGAGAAGACCGGGTGGCCCAACGATACCTCCGCGGCCGCTCAGGTGGATCAGATCATCGCGGAAATCGCCGAAGACCGCGGTCTTGACGGTACAAAGGCTCTCGCCGTATCCCGGAAGAATTTCGGCTCCGGCAACAACGCAAACAACACGGAAATCCGGATCACGCTGGAAACTCCCGGTCTGCTGGGGGACAACAAGTACATCCGCCTGTGGATGGATCTGACGGGCGACAGCACTGCGGTTGACTTCCGGAAAGCGTGCTTCGGGCTGATTGAAAACAACAACACCGCTCTGCACTACAGCACCGACGAAAAAGACACACCTACTCCCTTCTGGTACCTCCCGGACGGGGAAACCGAATGGAAGAAGATGAGCCACGGCGGCGACGGATGCTTCGGCGAACAGCAGGACTCCTCTGTGAAGGGGCTGAAGGGCTGGTTCGCGTTCCCCGTTGAAAATATGCTGAAGTACGGTGCCCTGACAGAGCTGGATGAAAACTCCTATATCACCCATGTGTATATGTACTACTGCCTTGCATCCGCGAACATGAAGAACAACCGCGTCTACATCGACGATATCTCGCTGGTGAAGGACTACAAGGTGTTTGACTGAGCGGAACTGTGTAAATAACAGCAGCAGAAAACCTCCTCTGCATGATGAGTGCGGCAGGAGGTTTTGTCGTGTTATGGGGGGGAGGGTTCAGTCCGCGGTGTTTCCGTTTGCGTCAACCCACTTCTTATTTGCCGGATCCACGCAGATCAGGAGCTTGTTCATGTCGGTGTCGAAGACCTGCTGCATATAGGTGGGGTAATAGCTGAGTCGTTCTTTGGTACCGCAGGCGGGCTTGTGAGTCAGATTCCGGGTACGGATTCCCACGCCGGATCCGTCGTTTTCCCAGAGCTGCGCCGTGGGATCGTTGAGGTGATGCCATGCAGGCTGGAGGGTGAAGTCAATGTTTCCGCGCCATGTGCCGGGATGAACCTCACGCATACAGTCGCCGAGCACGCCGCCGGGGGACTGTTCCGCGATCCGCTCCATGTTGAAGCTGATCATGGTGACTTCCTGCATCCCCTGCATTCTCGTGTTCGTTCCCTTGATGCTGTCGCCGCAGCTGTTGAAGAGGGGGAGGCACACATTGCGCTCGTCCATGCAGTTGATGAGGGTGATTGGGTGATTTGCACCGCAGCTGATGCCGTAGTTGCCGAAGGTGTATCCGTAGTAGCACATGACGGCGTTGCAGTTGATGAGAACCACATGCTCGCCGCTGATCTGGATGCCCTCGTAGAAGCCGCAGGCACCCACGTCTGTGAAGTTGGCGTAGCTGTTGTTGCTTCCGTCGGTGGCGGTGAGACCGATGCATCCTTTGGCGGGGATGGTCGGCGGTTTGCCGAAGCCTGCGTTCATTTCGCGGATGGCGCTGAGCTTGAAGTTTTTCACCTCGATGCGGTCACAGCGGCGCAGATCCACGCAGCGGATGGGCTTTTTGTTGTGGGAGAGTGAGATGCGGATGTTTTCCAGCACCAGTGCGGATCCGGCGGAAATGCCCTTCGGGAGCCATGTGGTACGGATCACGTCCGGGGGATTTTTTGAGGGATCGTTTGCGTTGGCGTCGTATTCCCGGTCTTCGATGGTGTCGAGAGCGGCGCGGCTGACGTAGAACTGAACGCTGTCGGAACCGCTGTATGCGGAATTCTGCCCCTTGAAGATGTACTCCCGGCGGTTATTGGGGAAGCACAGTGCGGCAAGGGGGCCTCCGTCGCCGAAATCGTGGAATCCGTCGATGCGGTAGATGCCGTTTGCGAGGAGGATGTTTTTGTTCTCTTTGGCGGCTTTGTCGATGGCCTGCTGGATGGTGATTTCGTCGTGGCTGCCGGTGCAGATGAAATCCGCGGCGTATCTGAGTTCGTCCGATGCCGTGGACGGGACTACGAAGATGTCGGTAAGCATGGTGGGCGGTGTCCTTTCTTTTGTTTTTTTGTCAGCGGGCTGACGGGGAGTTTTTGCTGAACTTCCCGTTCGAGGGATATTGTAGAAAATGCATTCGCATTTTCAGATTTTATTACTCCACTGCGCGTGGGGCGCACAAAGGATCTCCGTTGCCGATCCTTTGTGAATTCCTGCAACTCAAACGAACCTGCGGTTCTTTTGAGAATTTCTCCCTTTGCCTGCGGCGCGTACCGCTGCGGCTTTGAATTATGCTGAACGCAATACGGTTCGGATAGGCTGTGATTCCTCTTAGGTTTCAGCCTGCGGCGGCGAGACGAAGTCGTTTCGGGCACTGACAGCGGGACGTACAGTTCAGATATTATCTATTCTCTATTCTTTCTTATCTCTTATCGCAGGCGAAGCCGCTTCGTTTACTCACACTTTTCACGGAACGCTGTCCATGCGTCAAGGTGCGCCTGATCCGCTTCTGCGGTGATGTTGCCGATCATTTCCATGCGGTCGGAGGTGAATTCGGTGGGCAGGGTGAGGAAGGGGCGGTATTCTTCGCTGATATAGGGTTCGGATGCGCTGGCGGTGCAGTAGTAGCCGAGATATTCGTAGCATTTTGCTCCGCGCTGGGGATCCAGGATGAATTCGATGAACTTATGGGCCGCATCCGCATTGGGGGCTTTCGAGGGGATGAACATTCCCATGATGCCGAAGCCGATGCCTTCTTCAGGGAACACCACTTCAAGGGAGGGATCGGTCATCTTCGCCATGGTCACCTGGGAGGTATAGATCACGGCGGCGTCGATTTCTCCGGCAAGGAGGTCGTCCTGGGTATTGTCGTCCTTGATGAGACGGATATTGGGAGCCAGAGCGGTCAGATGTTCGCCGGCAGCTTTGATGGTGTCCACATCGGTGGTGTTGTAGCTTTCGCCCATGACCTTCAGTGCCATGCCGTTGATCACACGGTAGTTGGAGATGATGCCAACCTTGTCAGCCAGAGCGGGATTCCACAGGTCTGCGTAGCCGTTAATTTCAATGTCAATCTTTGCGGGGTTGTACACAATGGTCTGAACGCCCGCGCCGTAGGGGATGGTGTATTCGTCGGTGGGATCGAAGAACTGACCCTGATACAGGGGATTCACGTTGCCGTGGGAGGGGATTTTCGCCTTGTCCAGCTTCTGTGCCAGACCTTCGGCGATAACGGTTTCGATGATGTAGTCGTCGGCGATGATGAGGTCATAGGTGCCGCCTTCTTCCGCCTGCAGCTTGGCAAGCATGGTTTCGCCGTAGTCGTAGTTGACGTAATTGATGCGGATGCCGGTTTCGGCTTCAAAATCGGCGAGGACTTCGTCGGGGAACATTCCCGCCCATGTGTAGAGGTTGAGTACCTCACCGGATCCGGATGTGCAGGACACCAGTGCGGGCAGGATGAGGATGAGCGCGAGAACGAGGGTGAAAATACGCTTTTTCATGTGGTTTTGCCTCCTTTGGGATTATGGTGAAGATTTTATTTTCTTTTTGAAAGACTCCGCGCCAGTGCGGCGAGAAGGTAGCACAGGACCGTCACAGCCAGCATCACGGTGCAGAGGGCGTTGATTTCCGGTGTGACCCCGGTTTTCAGTGCGGTGTACACCCGGATGGGGAGGGTATTGACGGACACGCCGGTGACGAAAATGGAGATGATTACGTCGTCGAAGCTCATGGCGAAGGAGAGGAACATCCCGGACAGAATCGCCGGTGCGAGGAGGGGGAGGGTCACTGTGAAGAACGCCTGGGGACCGTTTGCTCCCAGATCCCGCGCCGCTTCGGTGAAGCCTTCCTCAAGAACCGCCAGCCGCGCCTTCACCTGCATATAAATGTACGGTACGCAGAAGGCGGTGTGGGCGATGACGAGGGTTACCATGCCGAAGGGGAGTCCCAGCAGGGAGAAAAACGACAGAAATACCATGCCCAGCACGATCTCCGGGATGATGAGGGGAGCCAGCGCCACTTTTTCGGCGGCATTTTTCAGAGGGAGTGAGGCTTTTTTCATGCCCAGTGCCGCGGATGTTGCCAGGACTGCCGCGAAAATGGAGGACAGGGCACCGAGAATCAGGGAGTTGACGAGGGCGTTCATGATGTCCCGGTCGCGGGCAAGCTCACGGTACCATTTCAGGGAGAATCCGCCCCACTGGGAGGACAGCCGGCTTTCGTTGAAGGAGTAAATCACCACCACCGCGATGGGAAGGTAGGTGAGAATCGTCATGATAAGAGGATAAACGCGAAATTTCCGTTTCATATCAGCTCAGTTTATTATGCATAAATTATACATTCCGTATTCATCTTTCGTGCTTCGCTTTCTTCATCAGAATCAGGCATACCGCGCCGGTGAGAAGCATCAGAACCACCGACAGAGCCGCCGCCATGGGCTGATTGTGGGCCTTCATCAGCAGCTCTTCGATGAGGGATCCCACAAGGACGATCTTGCTGCCGCCCAGAATCTGCGCGATGAAGAACAGCCCCATGGACGGGATGAAGGTGAGGATCACGCCGGTTTTCAGACCCGGTGCGGTCAGGGGAAGGATCACGGTAAAGAAGGCTTTCAGATGGGAAGCACCCAGATCCCGCGCCGCCTCCACGAGGGAGAGATCCAGCTTTTCGGACACCTGATAAACAGAGGTGAACATGAAGGGCAGAAGGACATACACCATGCCCACCACCACGGCGGGATAAGTATAGAGGAGCTTCAGCGGCTCTTCCGTGATGCCGAGCCCCATGAGAACCTTGTCCAGAAGCCCGTTTGCCCGGAAAATGATGATCCAGCCGTAGAGCCTCAGCAGGGAGTTGACCCAGTAGGGGATCATCTGGGCGGACACATAGAACCGGCGGAATTTATCGGGGGAAAGTGCCGCCGTCAGCCCGAAGGGGTAGCCCAGCAGGATCACCAGTGCCGTAGACAGACCGGCAAGTCCCAGGGAGGTTTTGAATACGTTCCAGTACTGCTCCGTGAACAGGGCGGCGTAGTTCTCCCAGGTGAAGGAGAAGGCGTATCCCCATCCGTCCTGCGTGAGGAAGGATAGAAGGAGCATCATGATAAGGGGGCCGCCCACGAATACCAGCGTGAACAGGTACATGGGCAGGAGTGCGGCGGTGGAGAAAATGCGGTTTCGTTTCTGCATAAACAGCTCCGGTTCCTGTAAGATTATGCGGTAAATGCTGAAAATTTATGCGCGGCAGAGGATCCCGGCCAGTTCGGGAATCACGATCGGGACGGTGCCGCCGGTTTTTACCGAGGTGTCCAGACCGTAGCGGAGTGCGGTGAGGGTGGTGCCCTCGTGTTCCGCCGTGATCCGCATGATGCCGCCGGCGAAGTTCACGTCCGTGATCCGGCAGGGGATGCCTCCCTCCGCAATGGCGAGCTTTTCGCCCCGTACAGCGGCTGTGACACTGTCTCCCGGATTGTACTCCGCTTTGCCCGGGCGCATAGTCAGTTCCCGTCCGGCGAAGGAAACCACGGCACCGTCACCCGCATACCGCAGGAAGGTGCAGGGCAGGATGTTGGCGCCGCCCACGAATTTCGCGGTGTAGACCGATTCCGGTTCGTCGTAGATTTCGGCGGGAGACCCCATCTGCAGGAATTTCCCGTCCTTCATGACAGCCACCCGGTCGGACATATTCAGGGCTTCCTCCTGATCGTGGGTGATGTACACGAAGGTGATGCCCAGCTGCTGCTGGATCCGCTTCAGCTCCGTCTGCATGGCGCGGCGCAGATTCAGATCCAGTGCCCCCAGCGGCTCATCCAGAAGAAGCACCTCCGGCTGACCCACCACGGCACGGGCAATGGCGATTCTCTGACGCTGACCGCCTGAGAGGGCGTGGGGATAGCGGGAGCCGTAGCCTTCCATCTGCACCAGGGAGAGAGCGTCGTCCACACGTTTTTTTACTTCATCTTTCGGAACCCCGGCAATTTTCAGGGGATAGGCGATATTTGCGGCCGCGTTCATGTGAGGAAAGAGGGCGTAATTCTGGAAAACGGTGTTGACGGAGCGCAGATTGGGCGGCAGAGCGGTCACATCCTTCCCGTTCAGATGAACAACGCCTTCGTCAGGATCCTCCAGACCGCTGATGATCCGCAGAAGGGTGGTTTTGCCGCATCCGGACGAGCCGAGAATGGTGAGAAATTCCCCCTTTGCAACGGTGAAGGAAAGGTTCCGGATGACGGAGGTTTCGCCGAATGATTTGGATATATTTTCAAGGTTAAGGATATCTGACACGGTAGACTCCGGGTAATATTAAAATTCTTTCTGATAATTTTATAATATCATAGCGGATATAAGATGTCAAGTGGATTTTGTCTGAATTTTCCTGCCCGGAGAACGGTTTTGTACGGATCGGATCCGCCGCCCGGAAAAACTACGCACCACGAAGAATAAATTAACATTTATCATCCTTTGTTCATAAAATCCCTTTGACTTTTCCGGTGAGATGCGATATGATATAATGTAGCGCAATATGTTGTATCCGCGCGAATTTTGAATTTTTTCCACGGGAGGTCACGAATTTTGACTGTCCTTACTGAACATATCAGAAATATTGCCGGGAAAATCGCACTCGGCATTGACGTCGGCTCCACGACCGCGAAAATTGCGGTGGTAAAGAACGGCGAAATCATCCGCCAGACCTACGAACGCCACTTTTCCCGGATCCGTGAGACTCTGGTGAAGATGCTCCGGGATACTGCGGAGCTGCTGGGAGACTCCCCTTTTACCGCGGCCATCTCCGGTTCCGCCGGACTTGGGCTGGCTCAGGCAACCGATGTTCCCTTCGTGCAGGAGGTGTGGGCAACCAGTCAGGTGATCCAGACCATGGATCCCGATGTGTCCACGGTCATCGAGCTGGGCGGAGAGGATGCGAAGATCATCTTCTTCCAGGGCGGCACCGATGAGAGAATGAACGGTACCTGTGCAGGCGGCACGGGCGCGTTCATTGACCAGATGGCATCCCTCCTTGACGTAACTCCCGACGAGCTGGACGAGCTGGCACTGCAGCATAAGAAGCTGTACCCCATTGCATCCCGGTGCGGGGTTTTTGCAAAGACCGACGTGCAGCCCCTTCTCAATCAGGGTGCATCCAAAGCGGACGTTGCCGCATCCATCTATCAGGCCGTGGTGAACCAGACCATTGCCGGATTGGCGCAGGGACGGAAAATCGAGGGCAGAGTCATGTTCCTCGGCGGCCCTCTCTATTTCTGCAAAGGTCTGAGAGAGCGGTTCACCGATACCCTGAAGCTGACACCCGAGAACGCGGTGTTCCCGGATTATGCGAGAAACGCCGTATCTCTCGGTGCGGCGCTGTACTCCGAAACCGCCTGCGGGAGGACCTACACCATTGACGGGCTGATTTCACTGGTGGAAAACGCAAAGATCCGATCCACCTCCACCAGAATGCCGCCCCTGTTTGAAAGCCAGTACGAATACGACCGGTTTGCCGAGAGACATTCCCGGGCATCCGTCATCGAGAAGCCCATCGAATCCTACTCCGGGAACGCGTGGCTGGGCATCGACTGCGGCTCCACCACCACGAAGCTGACCCTGATCGGTGAGGACTGCGAGATTCTCTATACTTACTACGACTCCAACCGGGGCAATCCCGTTGCCATCGTGCGCCATGAGCTGGAAACCATCTACGATAAATGCGGAAGCCGGATCACGGTCTGCGGCGCGGCTGTCACCGGCTACGGCGAAGACCTGATCAGGAACGCATTCGGCGTGGATCACGGCATCGTGGAAACCATCGCGCACTATACTGCCGCAAAATACTTCCGCCCCGACGTGGATTTCATCCTCGACATCGGCGGACAGGATATCAAGTGCTTCAAGATCCGGAACGGAGCCGTTGACCGCATCATGCTCAACGAGGCCTGCTCCTCCGGATGCGGCTCCTTCATCGAAACCTTCGCCCGCTCCATGCACCTGACTGCGGAACAGTTTGCCAGAAAGGCGCTGTTTGCAGAGTCCCCGGTGAATCTGGGCAGCCGGTGCACGGTGTTCATGAATTCCCAGGTCAAGCAGTCCCAGAAGGACGGCGCAACCGTGGAGGATATCTCCGCCGGTCTGTCCGTATCCGTGGTGAAGAACGCGATCTATAAAGTAATCCGCGCACATTCCCCCGATGAGCTGGGTCAGCATATCGTGGTGCAGGGCGGTACCTTCTACAACGATGCGGTTCTCCGCGCCTTCGAGCGTGAAATCGGCGGCGAGGTCATCCGTCCCACCATTGCGGGGCTGATGGGTGCCTACGGTGCCGCGCTCTACTCCAAAGACAAATCCGAAACCGAAAAGAACTATAAATCCTCCATTCTTTCTCCGGCGGAGCTGAAGAATTTCGTCCACACCTCCCGTACCATGACCTGTAAGGGATGCACCAACAACTGCCTGCTGACCGTCAATCAGTTCTCCGGTCACAGCAGCGGCAGCGCACGGTTCATCTCCGGCAACAAGTGCGAAAAGGGCGCGGGTCTGGCTCATACCACGGAGGATATGCCCAATCTCCACCAGTTCAAGCGGGATGCACTCCTTGCCGCCTGCCCCTCCGAAAAACCGGAAACTATCGCAAAGCGCGGCATGATCGGGCTGCCCCTGTGCCTCGGAATGTTCGAGCTTCTTCCCCTGTGGGCGGGCATCTTCGAGACTCTCGGCTTTACCCCCGTTTCCTCCGGGATGTCTTCCCGTGCCACCTACGAAAAGGGTCAGTTCTCCATTCCCTCCGATACCGCCTGCTACCCGGCAAAGATCATGCACGGACACATCGAAACTCTCGCCGAGATGGGATGCAGAACCATCTTCTATCCCCGTCTCACATGGAACGTGAACGAGCATGAAAGCGACAATCACTACAACTGCCCGGTGGTGGCATACTACAGTGAGCTTCTCCGCGGCAATATGGATACCCTCCGGGGCAAGCGGTTCCTGTACCCCTATCTGGATGTGAATAACCCGAAGGAGCTGGCAAACGGGCTGTTCAGATCCCTGTCAAAGCACTGGCCGGATATGAAAAAGTCCGAGGTGAAGAAGGCCGTGGACGAAGGATACCGCCGCCTCAACGGGTACATGAAATCCGTCCGGGATGAGGGCGAGAGAGCCGTACAGTGGGCGAGGGATAACGGAAAGCCCATCATGATTCTGGCCGGCCGTCCCTATCACGCAGACCCCGAAATCGGCCACGGCATCGATAAGCTGGCGCTGTCCCTGGGGTTCGTCGTGGTCTCCGAAGACGCCGTGTACCATCTGGCGCATACCCCCAAGGTTCAGGTGCTCAATCAGTGGACGTACCACAGCCGCCTGTACCGTGCCGCCGTCTATGCCACCCAGAACAGGGACGTTCAGCTGGTTCAGCTGGTCTCCTTCGGATGCGGCGTGGATGCCATCACCACCGACGAAGTCAAGCGCATTCTGGAGGCCGACGGCAAATACTACACCCAGATCAAGATCGACGAAATCACCAACCTCGGCGCCGTGAAGATCCGCCTCCGCAGCCTTGCAGCGGTAATCTGATTTCCGGGACGTCGGGGGCGCCGTCCCCTACCGTGATTGAAAATTATCCTGCCCTCTGTAAATCTACGGCAACAATTCCCGCCTCGCGCAAAGCGCGTTCCCTTAGGGAAGCAGTTCAGTGATGCTATACGGTCGAAGATAGAGTAATGCTTTAAGCCAAACGAGCGAACGAGCACTGTTCACCTTCGGTGAAAGTGGAGCGAACTGAAAAGGGAGAAGCCGAAGAACCGCAGGTTCGCGGGGCCATGGTTCATAGGATCTGCGGCCTGAGCGATCCTATGCGCCCTCCGCGCAGGAGAGAAAAATCCAATCGAAAATGCGGAGCATTTTCAACAACATTCCCCAACCGTGAAGTCTGCACGGATTCACTGCTGAAAGAATAAAGAAGATAGAACAAATCATAAAGAATAAAGCAAAGGAAACCGCCCATGCCTTACGTTCCTTTCACAAAGGAGATGAAGGAAACCCACACCATCCTCATCCCCAATATGCTGCCCATCCACTTCAAGCTGGTCAGCCGTATTTTGAATAACTTCGGATACAAAACCGAACTTCTCACCACCACCAATGCATCCATCGCGGAAACCGGACTGAAATACGTCCATAACGATACCTGCTATCCCGCCATCCTCGTTATCGGACAGATGCTGGAAGCGCTCATGTCCGGGAAATACGATACCAAAAAGTGCGCGCTGATGCTGTTCCAGACCGGCGGCGGATGCCGTGCTTCCAATTACGTCTCCCTCATGCGGAAGGCTCTGGAAAACGCCGGGATGCCATACGTTCCCGTGCTTCCTCTGGGTCTGGCGGGCATCGAAAAGCACCCCGGATTCGAAAACTCCATCCCCATGTACCACCGCATGGTCTATGCCGTTCTCTACGGAGATCTGCTCATGTCCCTTGCCCATCAGGTGCGCCCCTACGAAATCACAAAGGGAGACGCCGATGCCCTGTGCGACAGGTGGGTGGACCGTCTTGACAGGGAGCTGCAGCATAAGACCATCAATTACGCGAAAATCAAAAAGAACTACGACGAGATCATCCGGGACTTTGCCGCCGTGCCCAGAGAAAAGCGGGAAGCTGTCAGAGTCGGCATCGTCGGCGAGATTTATGTGAAATTCTCCCCCCTCGGCAACAACAATCTGGAAAAATTCCTGGTCAGCGAGGGCGCGGAAGTGGTTCTCCCCGGTCTGGCGGACTTCTTCAACTACTGCCTGTACAACGGCGTCGTGGACTACCAGCTCTACGGCAAGGGCAAGTTCAGCCATGTGCTGAATCAGATCGGCTTCGACTTCATCTGCGGAAAGCAGAAGGACCAGATCGCCGCCATCGAAAAGGAAGGTACCTTCCGTGCCATGACTCCCTTCTCCCATACCGTGGAGCTTGCCAAGGGCTATATCGGTTACGGCACCAAGATGGGCGAAGGATGGCTCCTGACTGCGGAGATGATCGAGCTTGCCGAATCCGGCGTGAAGAACATTGTCTGCACCCAGCCCTTCGGATGCCTGCCCAACCACATCTGCGGCAAGGGCATGATGAAGCCCATCAAGGAAAAAATCCCCGGGGTCAACATCGTCGCCATCGACTACGACGCAGGCGCATCTGCGGTCAATCAGGAAAACCGCCTGAAGCTGATGCTGGCCGCCGCACGAAGAAACCTGGAACTGTCTGCGGAATAAGGAGGCATTATGTCCATCGGATCATTGATCTCCACCATTGCCACCCTCGCCATGCTCCTCGTCATCGGCTACGGTGCAGGCAAGCTGAAATACGTGGACGAAGTCTCCACCGAGCGGCTGTCCACGCTGATTGTGAAAATCGGTCAGCCCTTCCTCATCATCAACGGGCTCATCAGTCAGGAGTATTCGAGAGAAAACCTCATGACCGGGCTGAAAATTCTCCTTCTCGGTCTGTGCATGCACGCCTTCATGGCGCTGATTGCCTGGCTGTGCGCCCGTCCCATCAAGCCCTTCGATGAGAGAAAGCTGTCGGAATACTCCATGTTCCTCGCCAACTGCGGATTCATCGGATTCCCCATCGTGGAAACCCTGTTCGGGAAGGAGGGGCTGTTCTACGGCGCCTTCTACATCGTCAGCTTCCATCTGTTCGTGTGGACATGGGGCGTGATGATCCTTGCACGGAAGCGGGAGGACATCAAACTGACTCCGAAGAAGATCATCTTCAATTTCGGCACCATGCCCTGCCTCATCGGATTTGTGCTGTATGCTGCCAATATCCCCCTGCCGGATTTCGGCTATCAGCTGGCGTCCTATCTTGCGGCAATCTGCACACCCATCTCCATCATCATCAGCGGTGCCAATATCGCGCGCCGGAGCCTGAAGACGATGCTCACCAATAAGAACGTGTACGCGGTGAATCTGGTGAAGCTCCTCGTCATGCCCCTGTGCGTGTCCGTGCTGCTGTGGGCGCTGGGGCTGCCGGATTACATGATCGTGTTTGCGGCGGTAATGGCTGCCATGCCATGCCCTGCGGTTGTCACCATGTTCGGCGAGCTGTACCGGATCACTCCCGGATACGCCGCGGAGCTTGTGGGATCGTCCACGATTTTCTGCACCTTCACGATCCTGCCCGCGGTCACTTTTGCCCAGTTCCTCGCCGCACATCCGCTGGCGGTGCTGATAGCACACTGATCGGATAAATACCAGAAACTGTCTCGGTTCATTCGGAATCGGGACAGTTTTTTTGTGCAGATTTTTGGATTTCTTTGGATTTCCGTTGCAATTTTCGTGAGAATCCGCTATAATGGAATCACCAAAACAGAACGGAGGACTGCTTATGCAGGGAGAGAGCTACATCACCATCGCCGGGGACTGCATCCGGAAGGCGTGGGATTCCCAGCGGGATACTATCGCAGAGGCCGCCGGATGGATCGCGGAAACCATCGGGCAGAAAAACAACGTGTTCGTGTTCGGATGCTCCCATGCCGGCATCATTGCGGAGGAGGTATTCTACCGCACCGGAGGACTGGCGGTCATCAACCCCATTTTCTTCCCCGGATTCATGCTCAACACCCGCCCCATCACCATGACCAGTTCGCTGGAGAGAGTGTCCGGGATCGGCAAGACCCTCCTCAGCCAGAATCATGTGAGTGAGGGCGACCTCCTCATCGTGCATTCGGTATCGGGACGGAATACGGTGCCGGTGGAAATGGCGGAGGAAGCGAAAAAACTGGGGGCGCGGACGGTGTGCATCACCAATCTCAACTACTCCCGGGCAGTCAGCTCCCGTCATCCGTCGGGGAAAAGACTGTTCGAGGTGTCGGATCTTGTGATTGACAACTGCGGCGACTTCGGGGATGCGGCGGTTCAGCTGGACGGACTTCCCGAAAAGATCGGTGCAACCTCTACCGTAGTGGGCGCGGCGCTGATCAACGCCATCGTCATCGACGCGGTGGAGAAAATGATCGCCGACGGCATTGTTCCGCCGGTGTTCATGAGCGCCAACATCGACGGCGGCGACGAACACAACGCAAAAATTTTTGAAGAATACCGGGACAATATTTTCTATATGTAATGTGTGAATGATACCGTGCATCGGTCAGGATGTGCGGCTGCATTCACACCCAAAATATATCTGGAAAAGGAGGTACTTCCAATGGAAAAATACCATCTTGCGTTTGACTCCGGCGGTTCCAAGGTGCTGGGCATCTTATATAATGAAGAGTTTCAGCCAATCCGCGCCGTGAGAACGGGAAGCCTCAGATCCAACACAACAACGGAAGACAGAATCCGGACGAATATCGCCGATATCATCGATACTCTTGAGCTGCCCGGAATGCACATCGGCAGAGTCTCCGGCATCGTGGACTGCGGTCTGCTCCATGAGGAAATCCGGAAAGTCTGCACCGTGGACGAGACCGTGGGATGCGGCGAATTTGCGGCAGGAATGTGGGCGGCGGAGATTTTCGGCGACGGAATCCTTGCCCTGTCCGGGACGGGTGCCACTTTGTTTGCGCGGCACAACGGACGGGGATACGGCACCGGCGGCTACGGTGCGGCGGTTTCCGATGAAGGAAGCGGCTACTGGGTGGCACGGGAGGCGTTCAATGCGGCGATTCTGGACGATCAGGAACGGGGTGAGCGAACCCTCCTGACCGATCTGATCGCGGAGCACTTCGGACTGACCCGCCCGGACTTCCACGATGCGGTGTTCCGGGTTTATTATCAGGAGCGGCTGTCCCCGGTGGCGTGCGTTGCCTCCTGTGCCCCTCTGGTTTCCCGTGCGGCGGAAGCAGGGGACGGAATTGCCATGGACATTCTCGGACGAGCCGGACGGGGGCTTGCCGAGCAGGTACTGTATCTTGTCCGGAAGAACGATCTGCCGAAGGATCTGCCGGTTGCGATATCCGGGAGCGTGTGGAGATCCCACCGGATTCTGTATGATACCTTCCGGGGGATCCTCCGGGACGGCGGCATGACCGCGAAGGTGAAAATCCCCCTGTTCGAGCCCATCGTGGGCGTCATCATCGGACACCGGATCGCGGAAAACGGCACCTTCGGCGAAAAAGAACGAAAGGAATTCACAGACCGGTTTTCTGAATACCGGTTTGCAATACAACAGGAACAAAAGGAGAGTTTCCCATGTTAATGCATCGTTATCAGCAGGCAGTGGACGAGCTGCTGGCAAAAGTGCGCGAAACCCAGACCGAAAACATCATCAAAGCCGGAAAGCTCATCGCGGACACCGTGGCATCGAAGCACAAAATCTGGCTGGGCAGCATCTGCCACAGCATCGAGCAGGATCTTCTGACACGCGGCGGCGGACCCCTGTTCTACCGTCCCTTCAGCTACAACAGCGCACAGCCCGCAGGAACGGACGCGGATACATCCGCCGACGAATCCGTGGAACCGAATGTGCGCGCGGCGAGAAATGCTCTCATCAACGGCGGCGTGAAGCCCGGGGATCTTCTGGTGCTCAGCTCCGTGTCCGGCAGAACCCGTCATGTGGTGGATCTTGCGTGGGAAGCCATGGCGCAGGGTGTTACCGTCATCGCGTTCACAAGCATGAGCTACGCGAAAGAGGTGGATCCCGTCCATCCCTCTGGCAAAAAGCTGTACGAATTCGTCACCATGGCGGTGGACAACTGCGCACCTGCAGCGGAAGCCATGCTGGAAGTGGAAGGCATCGAAGCCAGATTCGCGGCGGCATCGGGGATTGCATCCGACTACATCATGTGGAACATCACATCCTGTGCCGTGGAAGAGCTGCTGGCAAGAGGCATCACCCCCGGCATCTACAAGAGCGCCAACTATCCCGGCGGCGCGGACTACAACAACAATATCCTCACCCCCAACTACGAAAAGAACGGTTGGTAACTGAATCAGAAGGGGCATTGTAAGCAGAAATTTTCTCGGCAAAATGCAAACGAAGATAAACAAAATTGTAGGGGACGGCGCCCACGACGTCCCGTTGCGTTGAATTAAGATGTGTTATATATCTGTAATTCTTCGTTTCGGGACGTCGGGGCGCCGTCCCCTACCCTTATTTTATGCATTTTCGCCTTAATGCGACACGCCCTTTTTCCGTTTCCATGATTTTTAAGAAAAATTTCTGCGCCCCGGTCAGATCTGTCACAAAAGCCCCGTTTTTTCCGTCTAAGGGGTGAAGATCTTCAAATCATAAAGGAGCCGAGACCATGTTTGATGCACAAGCCCTGCTGAGCGGTGACGAAAACGCTCTCGCCGGTGCCGTGGATGCCCTGTCTCCGGAGCTGTACCGGTATGCGGCGGGGATTCTGCTGAACCGCCACGATGCGGAGGATGCGGTGCAGTGCGCGTTCGCTTCCCTGTGGCAGCACCGGGAATCCGTGAAAAATCCCGATGCCGTCCGGGCGTATCTCTACCGGTGTACCTACCGGGCCGCGGTGGATATCATCCGGAAAAACCGTCTGTATATTCCCGTTCTCAGGCAGGAGGAAAAAGCGCCCCTGTCGGAGGAAATGTGCGCCGCGCTCTCGAAGCTGTCCCCGGTTGAGAGGGCAATCGTTTATGAGCGCGCCGTGACGGAAACACCCTACGGGGAACTGGCGGAGCATCTGGGACTGAGAGAGGACAACGTGCGGAAGAAATACGAGCGTGCAAGGAAGAAACTGGCCGCGGCTCTGAAAAAAGGAGGCGAAATCTGATGGAAAACAGACTGAAGGAAGAGTTTCTGAAGATGGAGATCCCTGATATGAAGGAGGATATCATGAAAAACGTGAAAAAAGAAAACGCCCCCCGTGAGAGAAGACGGATCCGCCCCGCTGCCGTGATCGTGATGGCGGCGCTGGTTGTGGTGCTTGCCGTGACGGTCGGCGCCGCGGCAGGAGGAATGCTGAAGCTGAACCGGGGCGGGAAGATTCTTCTGAATGTGAACGGGGTGGTTGTAAATCCCACCGGTTTTCATCTGGAAGGAGATGTGAATGTTCCCCTGAGCGAAAAAGCACTGGAAAATATCCGTTCCTATGTTTCTTCAGCCAGACCGGGAGAAGTGAGCAGAAATTTTGAGACGGACGACCGTTCCGTGATGGAAGATTTTCTCGATATGCCGCTGGTTCTGCCCCGGAGTCTTGCAGATGAAGCGAATCTGTACCGGCTGTGGGCGAGCGGGGAGAACGGAGAAGCGGTGTCCATCAGCGTACAGATCGGTACGCCGGGCGATGCGGATGTGATGACGGTTTATCTGAGGGACTTCCCCCGCGTGGTCGGAACCGCGAGTGAGCCGGATATGGAACAGGCATCCCTCCCCGACGGAACACCCGTGAGCATTGCGGTGGCCGAGAGCAGAAAAGGCGGACTGGTTGCCCATGCGCTTTACCGGAAAAACGAAGCCGTGTATCACCTGACTGTGACCGGAGAGAACAAAAAGGATCTTCTTGCCGATGTCCGTGCGGTGCTGAGTACGGTGGAATAATCCGCGGAATAACAAAAATCGGACTGTTGCACTAAGGAGAAAAATGCACAGAAAATTGGTAGGGGACGGCGCCCCGACGTCCCGAAACAAAGGATTACAGACACAAAATACGTCTTAATCCAATGTCTCGGGACGTCGAGGGCGCCGTCCCCTACCGTTGTTTGGACTTCAGTTGGTTTTCAGGGCAGCCCCGTTTTCTCTATTTCTTCAGTTTCGTCCGGGTGGGGACGGCATCTTCATCCCCGTCAACCATGGCAAAATCATGCTTCCGGTTTCTGGTTTTGTGGGAGCGGTACAGAATCACGCCCACGGCGACAAACTGCAGGAGGATGATGGCGATGATGGCCACGGCAACGGGATTGGAGAAAATCCCGGTCAGGGATCGGCGCTCGGGTTCCTTCGTGATCTCATCCCCGCAGACGGTGCAGACATGATGCTCCAGCCCGTCCTTTACTTCCTTAAATATATAAGTGTGTCCGAGGGCGGGGGTGGTGCTGTTCTTCGTTTCGCCGCAGACGGAGCATTTTTCTTTCTTATACCCGTCGGTTCCGCAGGTGGCGCCCGTGCTCATCTGGGTGACCCATGTGTGACCGGGAGCTTTCAGCACCTCCGTCTTTCCATAACCGCACAGGGAGCAGACGGATTCCCGTTTGCCGTCGGTTTCGCAGGTCGCGGGCGTTTCCGTCACCGTAAACTGATGCTGGCAGCGGTGGATTTCCTCCGTCATCTCTTCCCCGCAGACCGTGCACCGGGATTTGATATATCCGTCCTTGTCGGGGGTGGCGTCAACGGATGCGGTCACTTCCCATGTGTGCCCGGGAGCGGCTTCGGTTTCCGTGTAGCTGTCGGAACAGCGGGTGCAGGTGTAGGTCACACCGCCGTCTTCGGTGCAGGTGGCTGCGGCGGTGGCGGAGATTTCGTATGTATGGGGCTCGCCGGGGCGGATTTCCTCGATTTCGTCCCCGCAGTTCGCACATCTCTGCAGAAAGCGTCCGTCATGGCCGTGGGATGCCGGAGTATCCTCGATGATCTGGTAATTGTGCCCTTTGGCGGCGAGGGTTTCCGTGTATTTGTGAACGTCGCAGGCGTATCCCTTGTCGTTCAGGTTGTAGGAAATCTGGCAGATGTACTCAATGAACCCGTCCGTGGTGCAGGTCGCCGCTGCGGATGCGGTCTGACGCCAGAAGTGCCCGTCCGGATTTGCGGCCAGTGCGGTGGTTCCCGTCCGGAGTCCGCAGATGGTACACCGGGAGGACTGCCTGCCGGTCAAGGTACAGCTGGAGGGATAGTCCGTGGTGACGGCGGCAAAGCTGTGGGTGTGGCCGTAATAATAGCCGATGATTGCCTCAGCTTCCGCCTTTGCCATGGCGCGGAGGTTTTCATCCTTGTCGATGAGGGCGGCGTCGGAGGGATTGGAAAGATATCCGTGCTCCACGATAATGGAGGGGATTCCGAACTTGGATGCCCATGTGTTGACGGAATAATAGTCGCTCTTTTTGCCGTATTTCCATGCGCCGGGCATATCCCACTGCCGCTGGCTGTCCCAGTAGTAGATGCCCAGGGAGTCGCCGGTGTCCTCGCGGGTTTCCACCTTGCCCCGCTTGATTCCCGTGGATGCCGTGATCCCGTCAAGGAGACGGCCTGCCAGATCCCACGCCGCATAGTCCTCGATGACGGTGACATAGGCCATGTTCCCGTTGGGGGAGGATTCCGGATTGCTGTTGCAGTGCAGGGACAGGAACAGATCCGCGTCGGTGTTCAGCCCGGTCAGCACCCGGGGAAGGTATTTCAGATAGGTGTCGTCGGTGCGGGTCATGTACACGTCAAACCGCCCGTCCGCACTCAGCTCGTCGTACAGGTACTGCGCCAGGAGAAGATTGTATTCCTTTTCCGTGCGGATTCCCTGTGCGGTGCCGCCGTCGTAGCCCCCGTGCCCGGCGTCAATGACGATGACGGGATTCTCGGCGGATACGGACGCGCAGAGGAGAAATGCCGCTATTATAATAAGGAAGAAAAAAACTGCTGTCTTACGGGTCATTTTTCACCTGTGGTACTTTTGAATTTAACAATCACGGATATTATACGCTATTTTTACGGAAATTGCAACACTTTATTTCACGGGTTAATATTAAAGAGAGCTTAATATTTCACTTATATTACATGTGATCCGGAAGTATTGCAAAAAAATTCTGGTTATGGTAAGATATGTGCACAGGGTCGGAGAGGCGAATCGGCGTCTTTCTCTGCCCCGAATAAACATCATCACATATTTTATAAGGAGCTACAGAAAAGATGAAGAAGACTCTTTCTCTGATTCTGGCCCTTCTGATGTCCGTTTCTACCGCAGTTGTTGCATTTGCAGAAGAACCTGCAATTGACGATACTGTTGAAGAAGTAGTGACTGAAGAAGTTGTTGCTGGCCCTTACGATGACGCGATCAAGTATCTTGGTCACTACGGCATCTACAAGGGCGTTTCTGCTGACGACCTTGCTGCTGAAGACGATGTAAACCGTTATCAGATGGCTCTGTTCGCAGCACGTCTCTCTACCGGTTGGGTAGAAGATGAAAAGTGGGAAGACGGTCCCCAGAATTCTTCCGAATTCACTGACCTCGCTGGCACCCCCGCAGAAAACTACTACGGCGCACTCTCCTACGTAAACCAGATGGGCATCATCGAAGGTTACGGCGACGGTACTTATGGTCCTCTCAACGGCATCAAGTATCAGGACGCTCTCACCATCGTTACCCGTACCCTCGGCTACAAGAACCTGGAATACCCCTGGGGTTACATCCAGAAGGCTGTTGAACTCGGCCTCACCGAAGGTGTTGTTGACGTAGCTTACACTGACGCTCTCACCCGCGGTGAAGTAGCTCAGATCATCTACAACGCACTGTTCGCAGAAACCAAGAACGGTTCCACCCTCGGCCTCGATTCCTTCGGCATCGAATTCGCATGGGAAAACGTTATCATCACCGCTTCCGATAAGGACGTATTCGGTGTTAACGACAAGGCTCCCGCTGGCTTCGTTGGCTTCCAGCTGATCGAAGATGGCGAACTTGACGATACCGTTTGGTACGCAAAGGCTTCCGACTTCAACCTCGAAGGCCACGACGACGAACTCGCAGTTGGCGCATCCTGCAAGGTATTCTTTGAAAAGGACGCTGATTCCGAACTCGTTAAGATCATCGACTACAAGACCAACTTCGTTGAAACCATTTGGAACGAAGGCAAGACCGATGACGAAGGCGTTGCTGTAGAAGCTTACGCTATCGACACCGCTCTCTCCACCGAATACTCCCTCGTTACCAAGTACTCCAAGACCTATCTTGGCGGCGCTTCCAACGCAGTTCGCGATGAAATCATCGTTGTTGACGCTCTCGGCGGTATCGCTGAACTGACCTATGTTGGCTCCAACTACGGCGTTGACATGGAAACCGGCGACATCGTTATCTACGAAACCGACGAAGACGGTGTTACCACCGTTAAGGAAATCGTTTGGTACTACAACGCTCTTCTCGAATCCTACTACAAGATCATTCTTGACAAGGACAACGACGAAATCGGCGTTAAGTACATGGACGAAAAGGCTGAAGCTGAACTGCTGAAGGCTATCGAAGATGCAGCTTACGAATACGTTGTAACCTACAACAAGGGCTTTGCTACTGCTGTTGGTTCCGTTGACGCTAAGTCCGCATACGCTTCCCTCTCTGTTTACAATGTAAACGGCAAGGCATACGGCATCTACGAAGAATACAAGTTCGGTTACTTCGCTAACGGCAAGACCGACAGATGCTCCTGCGATGGCAACCCCACCAGAGCTACCTACACCATCTCTTCCAGATTCAACTACAACGTTGCTAAGGAAGTAGAAGTTACCACTCCTGCATCCTTCGACCAGATCGTTGAAGGCGAATGCAAGCACGGTACTGCTTGGATCAACCCCGACTTCGCTGCTAACCTCCAGGAAGACGGCACCTACGCTAACGGCTACGTAATCTACTCTGCTGACGCTCAGACCGGCGAAATCAAGATCGTTAAGTACATCAACGATTGCGAAGACGTTGACACCTACGTTGGCAAGGGCACCATCAAGTCCTTCTCTGTTAACGACGAATACGTTGTAATCAACGGCGAAAAGCTCACCTTCAACTATGACAACCTCGAAGGCGCTGGCGTTGTTAACGTAAACAAGAACTCCACCACCAAGGCTAACTACTCCGATCTCCTCCGTGACTACTTCAACCAGTATGTTGAATACGTTGTTGTAGACGGCGAAATCGTTTACATGACCATTCTCGGTGGTTCCACCACCAACCTGTTCGTTGTTGAAAAGTACGCTGGTATCTCTTCTGACGGTTACATCGTAGTTGACGGTTACTACACCGCTGCTGCTACCGAACTCACCAGAATCCGCGTTGCTTCCTACAACAACAACTACACTGGCGATCCCTTCTACTACATGAACCCCGATAAGGCTGCTGCTGCATTCACCAAGGGTGCTATCTACGCAGTATCCTCCACTGAAGAAGACGGTTCCGTTAACGTTCAGCTTGCTGGTAAGTTTGGTGACAATGGTGACTACACCATCGTTAACAAGCAGTACGTAGCTCTCGGCGATGCTATCAAGATCACCACCGAAAACGCTAAGGACGGCTACCTCACCGTTAACTCCAAGGTTGTTCGCGACAAGGCTTACACCTACATCCTCATCGGCGCTGAAGACAGAAATGGCTTCGCTCCCATCGCAGTTTACTCCGGTAAGGTTTCCGCTACCGACTGGTGGCTGGAAGGTACCCTTATCAACGACGGCAATGACAGCGTATACCTCGTTGTTAACGCTGACTGGGCAGGCTTCGGCCGCGACATGGGCACCACTGGTCTCGTAGCTCTCCTCGGCGACTTCTACTGGACTGCTGACTTCGACGGCACCACCGCTGAAGACTGGTACCTCCTCGGCGCAGCTGAATACGAAGTTGAAGTATTCGACTTCTACACTGCTTCCAACATCCTCGTTTCCGCTACCAACCTCGACCTCGAAGACGGCTACCTGTACAGAACCATCGACAATACTCTTGTATATGACGATGAAATCTCTGCTACCAAGCTTTACGACGAACTCGTTGAAGGTTACCTCGACACCGACGCTGGTTCCGCAGACTACCTGTTCGACGAACTCGAACTGACCGCTGCTAACATCGGCGCTGTTGAAACCGCTATCTCCAAGTCCGTTTCCAACAAGATCTTCGGTAAGGATTCCTACACCGACCTCGTTGGCGACGTTAAGGCTATCAAGCTCGTTACCGTTAAGGGCGACAAGATCGTTTCCATCACCAACCTCGACAAGGCTGCTCTTGAAGACATGGCTGAAGACGCTGGTGTTGACACTGTAACTGTAGAAGGCTTCTACATTTACAACAACAAGACCACTCATGCATATGTATATGCATTTGCTGGTATCGCTGGTTCCACCGGTTCCGCTACCAAGGAAGGCGTAGGCTCTCTGAACGTTGCTGAAATCGGCACCAACGCTTACATCGGCGCTACCGCTGACGTTAAGGAATCCTATGTTGACGGCAAGCTCACCGCTGCTACCATCACCTCCATCTCTCTCGAATACATTGGCAAGGCTGCTACCGAAACTCACGCATCCGTTGAATTCGACGGTCGTTACTTCGGCAACGCTGGCGAATGCGAATTCGAAGACTGGAACACCACCATCAACGGTGTTGAAGTTTACGGTTCCATCGAAAACGGCATGTACGACAACCACGAAGACGAAGATATCTGCAACCTCATCAAGAAGGTTACCATCGACGGCATCAACGCTACCGTTAAGGCTGGCGAACCCGCAACCTTCACTGTAACCTTCGTTGCTACCAAGGGTGCTGAAAGAGTTGCTTACGATATCGACTTCGTAGCTCTCATCCAGGATGGCAAGCTCGTATTCGACTTCGCTGCTGGTTGCGAAGCTGGTATCCCTGCATTCGTTAAGTGGACCCTCCGCACTGCAGCTGTTCTCAAGTAATTCTCCATCTTTCAAGTCCTTATAACTTAAAGATACAAAGACCCATGGGCCGATTACCATGGGTCTTTTCCTTTTGCCGCAATTGTGTGCCGTATGTCACCGAATTGTGAATAATGTTGAACATGATAAAATTCCGTTGACTTCATTTGGCAGTTATGATATAATAAATACTGTATAGAATTCTTTTGGAGTTTGCTTCATGACGAATAAATCAAACTTTTTCAAGGATAATCCCGGATGGATGGCGGTTTTCGCCGTCTGCATCGTGATTCTTATCGTTTACGGCTGCTGGTACGCCGGTCATCCGCGCCTTTCCTTTGATTCCATGGGCGGTCCCGAGGTGGAAACCCAGATTGTTCCCAAGGGTGAGAAGACCCTGCCGCCTCTTGCAAGCGAGCTGTCCTATGAGGGGTTTTTCCTGGAAGGCTGGTACACCGACGAAACCTTCACCAACCGCTACGACGGTGAACCTCTGGAACAGAGCATGACCGTGTACGCAAACTGGGTTCCTTCCCGGCATACCGTCACCTTCCATACACCCCAGGGCAAGCTCACCGGAGATACCGTGTTCACGGTAAATTACGGCGAGGCGCTGGACGATCTGCCGGGCATCCGACACGAAACCTATCAGCTTGAAGGCTGGTATCTGGACGAAGCCTGCACGATCGCCTATCACCCCGGCGTGACAGAGATCACAAACGACACGGACGTGTACGCCAATATGGTGCTCCCCACTTCCATGGAAGATGACCTGGTCGCTCCCGTGATCTACATTGACGCCAAGGGCAAGGGCGTTGACAAGCACGAATACGTGAAGTGCACCGTCAACATTGATTCCGACAACGAAAAATTCGCGAAAACCAATCTGAAGGCACAGATCCGCGGACGGGGCAACTCCACGTGGGGTTACTACGAAAAGAAGCCGTACCGCCTGAAGTTCGATGACAAAATCGACCTGTTCGGCATGGGCAAAGCCCGCGACTGGATCCTGCTGGCCAATACCGTTGACATGGCGATGCTCCGCAACCTGACCGTGTACCGCATGGCGCAGCAGTTTGAAGGATGCCGCTACACCACCGACTGCGAATTCGTCCACGTCTATCTGAACGATGAGTACCTCGGCCTGTATCTGGCTGTGGAACAGGTGGAAGAGGGCAAGAACCGCGTGGAAATCGGCGACGGTACCGACGGAAACGGCAATGCTGCGGCTCCGGAAGACACCGGATTCCTCCTTGAAGTGGGCGGTGCCGGAAGCTGGGGTGACTGGGGATTCCAGCCCAAGTCCTACAAGCGGATTTCCGCCCCCTACACCATCATCAAGAGCCCCGAATCCGACGTGATGACCTTCGAGCAGTTCCAGTACATCGAAAATTACTTCGATCAGGTGCAGAAGGCCATCTCCAAGGACGATTTCGATACCCTCTGCGAGCTGGTTGACATCCAGTCCTTCGTGGATTCCTTTATCTGCACCCAGTACATCCTTGCCGGCGACATGGGCTACTGCTACTTCGCCTACAAGGAGCCGGGCGGCAAGCTGTTCCTCGGCCCCCTCTGGGACTATGACCAGGCGGCAGGATGTTCCGAGCACGGCGGCAGCAACTACGAAGGCTACGCGGCGGCATCTCCCCACTCCTGGTACCAGAAGCTGATCGTCAACGACCAGTTCCGCGCACTGGTGGTGGAAAGCTGGATGGAACACTACGACTACATCCACGGTATCCCGGATATGCTCCGTGAAATCGCGGCAACCTATCGGGCGGATATCGACCTGAACTACGAGCGCTGGGAAGGCTTCCTCGGCTCCTATCAGTGGAGAAGCATTGAACCCCTGATCGGAATGACCGAATACGACGACCACGTTGACTATCTGATCACATGGCTGGACAACCGTGTGGACTGGATGGAACGGAATTTGGGAATCAAAGAATAAATGACACGCCGTGGGATCCAGTCATGCACTGCTCACGGCGTTGATTTTGTATGAAAAGGAATGAATTTATGAATACAACAGGATTTCTCCCGGTGACCCCCGAAGAACTGAACGGTCAGCCGGATTTTGTGTACGTCAACGGCGATGCCTATGTGGATCATCCCTCATTCGGCGCCGCCATCATCAGCCGCGTGCTGGAAGATAAGGGATTCACCGTCGCCATGCTCTGCCAGCCCGACTGGAGAACCACCGACGATTTCAAGAAATTCGGGCGCCCCAGACTGGGATTCCTGGTTTCCGCCGGCAATATCGACTCCATGGTGGCTCACTACACCGCCGCCAAGAAGCGCAGAAGCGAGGACTACTACAGCCCCGGATGCAAGGCAGGACTGCGCCCCGACCGCGCTGTGATCACCTACTGCAACAAGATCCGGCAGGCGTACGGCGACGTGCCGATTCTGGTGGGCGGTCTGGAGGCCAGCCTGAGACGGTTTGCCCACTACGACTACTGGGACGACAAGGTGCGCCGCTCCATTCTGGTGGACTGCCGTGCCGATATCCTCATGTACGGCATGGGCGAGCGGACTGTGGCGCGTCTGGCGGAACTGCTGGACAAGGGCGTTCCCGTGAAGAAGATCCGCGACGTGCGGGGTACGGCATACCTGGCCAAGCCCGGCGACAGGATCGCATTTGACTGCGCCGACGGTTTTGACGAATACGAACAGCCCAACGGCTACACCTACGATGAGCTGAAAGAAGATAAAAACACCTACGCAAAAGCGTTCAAGACCCAGTATTGGAACAATGACGGCATATCCGGCAAGGCGATTGTGGAATACTACGATGACCGGATGCTGGTGGTGAATCCGCCCCAGCCGCCGCTGGAACAGGAGGAGCTGGATCACGTCTACGCTCTCCCCTATATGCGCACCTACCATCCCATGTATGAGGAGATGGGCGGTGTTCCTGCCATCACGGAAGTGAAATTCTCCATTACCCACAACCGGGGCTGCTTCGGCGGATGCAATTTCTGCGCGCTGGCATTCCATCAGGGGCGTGCGGTACGTTCGCGGAGCATCGAATCCTGCGTGAAGGAAGCGGAAATCATCGCGAAAATGCCCGATTTCAAGGGATACATCCACGATGTGGGAGGCCCTACCGCCAATTTCCGGAAGCCCGCCTGCGATAAACAGATCGAGAAGGGCGTGTGTCCCGGCAAGCGGTGCCTGTTCCCCAAACCCTGTCCCAATCTGAAAGCAGATCACAGCGAGTATATCCAGCTGCTGAAGCAGATCGAAGCGGTGCCCAAGGTGAAGAAGGTCTTCATCCGCTCCGGCATCCGGTTCGACTATATGCTGGCGGACAAGAACGATGCCTTCTTCAAAAAGCTGGTGCAGGATCACGTCAGCGGTCAGCTGAAGGTGGCGCCCGAGCATTGTTCACAGGGTGTGCTGTCCCACATGGGTAAGCCCAATATCGAAGTTTACGATAAATTCCGGGAAAAGTACATGAATCTGTCGGCGGCCTGCGGGAAGGAGCAGTATCTGGTGACCTATCTCATGTCCAGCCATCCCGGAAGCACCATGGATGACGCGGCGCGTCTGGCACTGTACACCAAGAAAATCGGTCTTGCTCCCGAGCAGGTGCAGGACTTCTATCCCACTCCCGGCACCGCATCCACGGTCATGTATTATACCGGCATCGATCCGTTCACGGGAAAGAAGGTCTACACTGCCACCGATTACCACGAAAAGCAGCTGCAGAGAGCGCTTCTCCAGTGGCGGAAACCGGAAAACCGCCGGAAGATCTACGAAGCCATGAACTACTGCTCCGAGGAAGGTCAGGCGGATCTGAGAGAGCTTCTGGGAATGCCGAGAAATGCCGCTCCGAAGAAGGAAGAAAAGCTGCCGAAGCCCCAGCTGAACAGCAAAAACAGCGGCGCAAAGCAGAATCCGGGCAAACCCCATCCCAAAACGGGAGGGTACCCGGCGAAGAATTCCGGTAAACCCTACGGAAAGAACAATCACGGCGGCGGACACAACGGAGGAAACAAGTCCTTCAGCAGCCGCAAACCCAAGACAAACCGGAATAAAACCTGAGATTTTTGATAAAGAGGAGCCAACCACCCATGAAAATCCTGATGGTCACCATGTCCATGAACATCGGCGGCGCGGAAACCCACATCCTTGAGCTGTGCCGGGAACTGCGGCAGATGAATCACCATGTCACACTCGCATCCTTCGGCGGCGTCTACGCGGAGGAAGCGGCACAGTGCGGTGTCGTGAATGTACAGCTGCCCCTCCATACCAAGAAGCCCGGCGCCGTTCTGGAGGCATACCGGGGACTGGAAAAGCTGATCCGGGTGGGGAATTTCGATCTGGTTCACGCCCACGCCAGAATCCCCGCGTTCATCACGGGACTTCTGTGGGACCGCATGAAGCTGGAGGACGGCAGAAAATTCCGGTTCGTCACCACGGCGCACCTGAATTTCTCCGTGAATCCTCTGTGGCGGAAGATCTCCCGATGGGGCGAGCGTGTCATGTGCGTGTCCGAGGACATCGGCGAGTATCTGGTCAGCGAGTACGGCTTTCCCCGAGACCGGATCCACTATACCATCAACGGCGTGGACTGCGTGAAATTCTCTCCCGATGTGTCTCCCGCACCGGTGCTGGAGCAGTGGGGGCTGGATCCCTCACGCCGCAGAATCGTGTACATGAGCCGTCTGGATGCCGACCGTGCCGATCCTGCCTACCGGCTTCTGGGCATTGCACCTGAACTTGCGGAAAAATATCCAGATACCGATCTCATCATCGTGGGCGGCGGCACCGAGCTGGAAGCAATACAGGCCAAAGCCGGCGAAGTGAACAAAAAACTGGGTCGGAATACCGTCATTGTGACGGGAGCGGTGTCCAATACCAACGAATACTGCGCCGCGGCGGATGTATTTGTGGGCGTGTCCCGGTCACTGCTGGAAGCCATGGCGGCGGAAAAGCCCGTCATCGCGGCAGGCAATCAGGGCTCCCTCGGCATTTTTGATGAAAGCAAGATCGCCGACGGCGTGAACACCAATTTCTGCTGCAGAGGCTTCCCTCAGGCCACGGAAGACGACCTGATGCGGGATCTGTCGGCGCTTCTTGACGCCGATCCGGAAAAGCTTTGCGAAATGGGACGGTTCAACCGGGCGTTCATTGAAGAAAACTACACGGCGGCGCGGATGGCGAGGGATTACACAGCCATGTACGAACAGCTGCTGGCATCTCCGGTGCCGTTCCGCGGTGACCCCGACGTGGTGGTCAGCGGATACTACGGATTCGGCAATCTGGGCGACGAGAGTCTGCTGGATGTGATCTCGTCTTCTCTGGCGAAGGAAGTCCCCGGCGTGAAAATAGCAGCGCTGACGAAGAAGCCGAAGGCGGATGCGCCCCGTACCGGTCTGATGTGCGTGAGCCGGTTCCGCTTTCCGAAAGTATGGCGGATCATCGGCAAGTCAAAGCTGCTGATCTCCGGCGGCGGCAGTCTCCTGCAGGATATCACCAGCAAACGGAGCCTCACCTATTACGCATGGGTCATCCGGGCTGCGGAACGGCAGAAGACCAGGGTAGCGGTGCTTGCAAACGGCATCGGACCCATCACTTACCCCTCCAATGAAAAGCTGACCGCGAAGGTGATTTCCGCAGCGGATGAGGTTTCCGTCCGTGACTGCGATTCCGGGACCGAGCTGATCCGCATCGGGGTGGATCCCGGAAAAATCCGCATCAGTGCCGATCCAGCGTTCCTGATCCGTCCGGCGGATGAGGATGCGGTGGCAAAAACCATGGCGGCTCTGGGTGTAAAAGGCGGATTCTTTGCGGTTTCCGTCCGTCCCCTCGGCAAACCGGATGAGGACGCGGCGGAGAATCAGCAGGTGATCCGTGAAACTGCCTCTGCCTGCGGTGCTCTTGCGGAGCGGTACGGCCTGACACCGGTGATTATTCCCATGCAGGAGGTGCAGGACGGCAGAATCTGCGAGAGCCTGTGCGATATGCTGAAGGATCACGGAGCGGTGATCTATCGTCCCGGAAACGCTTCTCTCCTGATCGGAGTCCTCGCCCATGCACAGATGGTCATGGGGATGCGCCTGCATCTGGTGATTTTCGCGTCGTCCGCAGGCGTGCCGGTGATCGGTCTGTCCTACGACCCCAAGGTGAATTCCATGCTCCGTCAGCTGGGGCAGGAGCACTGTGTGGATCTGGTGGGCCGGAAGAAGCGGAAGGATTTTGCCGGACTGGCTGAGGAAATCGTGAACCACGCCGACAGTGTGATGGCTGACCGGGATGCAATCGGGAAACTGCTGGCAGCAAAAGCGGAAGAGATGCGGACAAGGTGCCGCGAAGACTTTGCCCGGATCCGGGAAATGATCAAATAACAGAAAAAATCCCCCTCACGGGATCATGGCAGTCATGATAACCGAAGAGGGGGATTTGTGTTTGATATCGGAATTGGTACGCGGCTTACCGTTCTTCGCGGAAGTACGCCAGACCGAGGGATGCCGGAGGCTGGGATTCACGCTTGCGGCGGAGGCTGACCGCAACCAGAACGAAGATGGTTACCAGATAGGGAATCATCTGGTACAGGCTGGAGGTACGTTCCACGTTGGTCATGCCGAGAAGCTTGGGAAGGAAGTTGTACAGCCAGTAGAGGGCACCGAAGAGGTATGCACCCCAGATGGCATTGAGAGGACGCCATGTGGTGAAGATAACCAGTGCGACCGCCAGCCAGCCCAGCGCTTCCACCTGACCGGAGGTTGCCCAGATGCCGTTGTTGTAGTCCACGACGTAGTACAGACCGCCGATGCCGGAGATGCCTGCACCGATGGTGGTGGCAAGGTACTTGTACTTGGTTACGTTGATGCCGGCTGCGTCCGCGGTTGCCGGGTTTTCACCGACGGCGCGGAGATTCAGACCGGATCTGGTCTTGTTCAGGAAGAAGTGGAGAATCACTGCCAGAACGATTGCGAAATACGCCAGGAAGCCGTAGGAGAAGAGTGCCTCGCCCACCACGGGAATTGCGGACAGACCGGGGATCTTCGCGGTGAAGGCGGCGTTGGTCACGGGAGCGGCGGTGTAAACCTCACCCTTCAGCATCAGAGCGCCGAAGAAGTTGGCAACGCCCATACCGAAGGTGGTCAGGGCAAGACCGGTTACGTTCTGGTTGGCGCGGAGGGTAATGGTCAGGAAGCTGTAGATCAGACCGCCCAGAGCCGCTGCCGCGAATGCTGCGATCATGGCAAGAAGGATGCATACAAAGCCGGAGGGATTTGCAGCCATGTTTTCGTAGGTGTAGGCGGAGGCAAATCCGGCGAAGCTGCCCAGATACATGATGCCCGGTACGCCCAGATTCAGGTTGCCGGATTTTTCCGTCAGGATTTCACCCATGGAGCCGAACATGATGATGGTGCCGAACTGAACCGCACGAAGAATCCATGCAATAATACTTGCTGTCATGCTGCCTTTCCTCCTTCGTTTTCAGTCTTTTTGGATCGGAAAATCATTTTGTAGTTGATGAAGAATTCACTGCCGAGAATGCAGAAGAGAATGATGCCGGAGATGATATCCGCGATGTATTCGTTCAGACCGTAGGTGGAAGCGATCTGACCCGCGCCCTTTTCCAGGAATACCAGCAGGAAGGAGATCAGCGCCATGGTGAAGGTGTTGAACTTGGCCAGCCATGCGACGATGATGGCGGTGAAGCCGTTTCCGGCAGCGGTGTTGGTGGAGATGGTGTGCTGGTTGCCGGCTACGGTGATGAAGCCGCAGAGGCCGCAGATGGCACCGCTGATCAGCATGGTGCGGATGGTCACTTTTCTGACGTCGATCCCTGCGTAGCGGGCGGTCTTTTCGGATTCGCCCACAACGGAAATTTCGTAGCCGTGCTTGGTGTATTTCAGGTAAACATACATCAGCACCGTGAGAATCACGACGATGATGATGTTCAGGGTGAAGTCGTAGCCGAAGATCCGGGGGAACCAGCCGATTCGGGTACCCATGTTGATGGTTCCCAGAGAGGACTGCTGACCGCGGAGAATGTTGGTGGTGAATGCGACAAGCTGGATGGCAACATAGTTCATCATCAGGGTGAACAGGGTTTCGTTGGTGTTCCAGTTTGCCTTGAAGAATGCCGGGAAGAAGCTCCACAGCGCACCTGCCAGAATGGAGGTGAGGAGCATTACGGCGAAGAGGAGAACGGTGGGCAGCTTCTGACCCAGGAACAGCATACACATAGCCGTTGCAAAGCCGCCCATGAGCACCTGACCTTCCGCGCCGATGTTCCAGAAACGCATTTTGAATGCCGGTGCCAGCGCGATGCCGATGCACAGCAGGGATACCAGGTCACGGAGCGTCCACATGAAACGCATGGGAGTCAGGAAGGTGGCAAGGAAAATTTCACCGTACACTTCCAGAGGATTCAGCCCCGTTACCAGAACGATGAAGAGCGCGTCAATGATGAGAGCCGCCAGAATCGCTCCGGAGTAGACCATGACCTTCTTTTTCAGAGGAACCGCGTCCCGCTTGGCAAGACGGATCAGAGGTTCCGCGTGGGTTCTTACGTTTTCCGCCTTATTCATGAGCCGCACCTCCGTTGTTTGTTTTGGTCATCAGCAGACCGATGCTTTCCTTGGTGGCAGTCCGGCCGTCCACGATGCCGGTGACTTCGCCTGCGCAGAGAACCATGATCCGGTCGCACAGGTCAATGAGAACGTCAAGGTCTTCGCCGACGTAGATGACGGCAACGCCCTTTGCCTTCTGTTCGTTCAGAAGATGATAGATCTGATAGGATGTACCGATGTCAAGACCGCGTACCGCGTATGCTGTCATGAGCACTGCGGGAGCCGCTGCAATTTCGCGTCCCACCAGAACCTTCTGCACGTTGCCGCCGGAAAGTCTGCGGACGGGGGTGTTGATGGAGGGCGTCACAACCGCAAGGTCGTCCTTGATGTTGTCTGCCAGATCCTTGGGGGCTTTCCGTTCCACGAAGAAGGAATTGCCGTCCTCGTAGGACTTGAGCATCATGTTGTCGGTCATGCCCATGGAAGCGACCAGACCCATGCCCAGACGGTCTTCGGGAACGAAGGACAGGTGAATGCCCAGCTCCTTGATCTGACGGGGGGTAAGACCGATGAGCTTCTTCGGCTGATTGTTGTCGTCGGGGTCGTAGTATTCGATATCCGCATCGGCACCGGTTATCTGCAGACCGGCGATGGCTTCCAGAAGTTCCTTCTGACCGCAGCCGGAGATGCCCGCGATGCCGAGGATTTCGCCGCCGTAGAGGTCGAAGGAGACATTCTTCAGCACGGGAACATCTTCCGCACCGAGAACGGACAGATTGTTGACGCTGAGACGCTTGACGGGGTTGACGGGCAGGGGACGGTCGATGTTGAGGGTGACCTTCTTGCCCACCATCATTTCGGTGAGGGAAAGCTCGGTGGAGTCCCTGGTTTCCACGGTGCCGATGTATTCGCCCTTGCGGAGGATGGAGACACGGTCGGAAACGTCAAGCACTTCGTGGAGCTTGTGGGTGATGATGACAACGGCTTTTCCGTCCTTTTTCATTTCCCGCATGACCTGGAACAGCTTCTGGGTTTCCTGCGGGGTGAGAACGGCGGTGGGCTCGTCCAGGATGAGGATATCCGCGCCGCGGTAGAGAACCTTCACGATTTCCAGAGTCTGCTTCTGGGAGACGGACATCTCGTAGACCTTCTGTTCGGGGGTGATATCGAAGCCGTAGCGGTCGCAGATTTCCCGGACCTTGTCGGATACGGATTTCATATCCAGCTTGCCCTTGCCGGGGAGACCGAGGATGATGTTTTCCGCAGCGGTGAACACGTCGACCAGCTTGAAGTGCTGATGGATCATACCGATGCCGAGAGCGAAGGCGTCGCCGGGGGAGGAGATGGTGACTTCTCTGCCGCCCACGAAGACCTGACCGCCGTCGGGGTAATAGATGCCGGAGAGGATGTTCATCAGGGTGGTTTTGCCGCTGCCGTTTTCGCCCAGCAGGGAGAGAATCTCGCCGTAGCGGATGGAGAGATTCACATTTCTATTCGCCACAACCTCGCCGAACGTCTTTGTGATATTCACAAGTTTGATTGCGTCCATGGATGATTTGGTACTCCTTATTGTATATAAAAGACGGAATTGTTTTCGGAATTATAAAAAACGGAAGAAACAGAGGGGGAATAAAATCCAAAACAAGGGAAAGCCATAATTTATACAGCCTTCCCTTCGTTTTCGGAGTTACGCAGAACGCGCAGCTTTATTACTTTTCAAGAATACCGTCGATTCTGATGGAGAAGTAAGGTGCACTTCTGAAGGTGGATTCAACAAATGCGCCGTCCTTGATGCATTCAACAACTTCGCCCTGATATACAACGGTACCGGTACCGAAGTCGATGAAGGAGGTGTCAACCTTGCAGGAGGTTACGTGGCCTTCAGCGTCGGTTTCAACGGTGCAGAAGCCCTGATCAGCGGATACGGTGAACTTGGAGGTATCGAATACCTTGATGGAGCCGTCCTTGATGCCTGCGATAACTTCTTCAACCTTTTCAGCGGTGCCGGGAGCGCAGGAAGAACCGAGAGCGGTGATGGAAACACCGTCATCAGCGTAGCCCATTGCCAGGTCTGCAGGGAAGTCGGTACCGTCCATGACGGACTTGAAGAGCTGAGCGTAGAACTTGGACCAGGTGTTGGTGGGGGAAGTGAGAGCCGCGGTGGGAGCGGTTGCCAGCATATCGATGTTGTAGCCTACGGAGTAGCAGATTCTGCCGGAATCCAGCAGCTTCTGGGTAGCGGAGGGAGCGCCGGTGGAGTCTGCATGCTGACCGATGATAACGCAGCCGTTAGCGATGAGAGCTTCAGCGGCAGCAGCTTCCTTGTCGATATCGAACCAGGAGCTGGTGTAGTTGACTTCCATTACAACATTGGGAACGATGGAACGAACGCCGAGGAAGAATGCGGTGTAGCCGGAAACAACTTCTGCGTAGTTGAAAGCGCCTACATAACCGATCTTGACGTTGCCGTCAGCGTCGAAGGAGTCGGGCTGGGTATCCTTGGTGAGGGTGCCGTCGGAGAGGAGCTGCTGGAGCTTCAGACCTGCAACAACGCCGGATACGTAACGTGCTTCGTAAACCTTGGTGAAGCCGTTCTTGAAGTTGTCAAGACCGGAAATTGCAGCGAAGTCACCGGTCATGGATACGAAGGTTACGTCGGGGTGGGATTCTGCAGCCTGTACCATGTAGGACTGGTGGCCGTAGGAGTTGGAGATGATGAGGGAGCAGCCCTGACCGACAAGGTCGGTTGCAGCGTCGAGACATGCGGAAGTTTCGGAGATGGTGTACTTCCAGATGATCTGGCTGTCAGCGATGCCCATTTCCTTTGCGGCACCGGAAATACCATCCATGTGAGCCTTGGTGTAGCCTTCGGTTTCGTCACCGACCAGGATAACACCGATCTTCAGATCGCCTGCAGCGGATGTGCAGGAAGTGAAAGCACCCGCAACGGTAACGAGCATCAGCATAGCCATTACCAGTGCGGCAATTTTCTTGAACATTTTTCTGTTCCTCCTGAATTTTTTTGTTTTTATCTTGATCCCAGCTGAGTGGGTTCAGATCGATTTTTGCGGGGGGATTACGCGGCTATAATGAATCGATTTCCGCAAGGAAATCAACCTTAACTGCCGCAGGCAATTTCACTTTCCGCAGGAAAATTTCACGCTGCGAAGCAGTATTTCACTCACCGCAGGTGAATTTCACTCTCTCCTCCGGGGGTTACTCTTCTTCTACAAACTTCACGCCGTTCTCGTCCATGGAGGCGATTCTGGCGAGGGATTCCACGCGGATGCCCTGACCTCTGACGATATCGCCGCCGGACTGGTAGGCCTTCTCGATGACGATGCCGGCACCTGCCACTTCCGCACCGGCGTCACGAACCAGCTTCAGAAGAGCGAGGAGCGCGCTGCCCTTGGCGAGGAAGTCGTCGATGATGAGCACCTTGTCATCCGCGGTGAGAAATTCCTTGGACAGGCGGATGGTGTAGGTGGTTTCGTGGGTATAGCTGTACACCTCGGAGGTATACACGTCGCCGGAGATGTTGTTGGTGGGTGTTTTCTTGGCAAAAACAACGGGGACGCCGAAATAGGCCGCGGTCAGGCAGGCAATTCCGATGCCGGATGCTTCTATGGTGAGGATTTTTGTGATTCCTTCGTTCTTGTAGAGGCGGTAGAATTCTTCGCCCAGTCTGGAGATAAAGGGGACATCGATCTGGTGATTGACAAAGCTGTCCACTTTAAGCACATTGCCTGCGCCGATTTTGCCGTCCCTGAGGATGCGTTCTTCCAGAAGTTTCATATGGCATTTCCCCCGATGTTGGATTGTATTTTATGAGAATCCGGGATTGTCAGTTAACAATTATATACATTATACATAATAATTCGTGAATAATCAATTAACGGAGGGTATAAAAATCGTGGAGTGTTAAATGTCCGATTTGGGTATAATAACAAGAGAATCCGGACGGAAGAAGAATTATTTCACTGTCTTTGAGAATACTGCGGATTTTTGGTATCCCGGACAGAAAATCCCCCTGCGTTTTTGGGCAGAAGAGGCAGCCGCAGAGGGAAAATCCGTTGCGGGACATACGGAAGACGGTTCTCAGAACTGAACGTCGCCTTCGTAAACGCTTTCGTCCACTTCGGAGAGGGAGAAGATGGACTTGGGGCCGGGTTCCCGCTTGAGCCACATACCGTCGGTGAAGTCGGGAATGGCAACGGGGGCGGAACCGAGGGAGATGGATTCTTCGGAGAGAATGCCGACTGCCATCATGGTCGCGGAGTCGTAAACGTCGATGGGAGTCTGGATTCTGCGGCGAACCGCTTCCAGGAAGGCGCGCATAACCAGCCAGTCCATGCCGCCGTGACCGCCCGTGTATTCTACAGCCTTGGTCTTCTTCCACAGCGGATGCTCGAATTCTTCCCAGTATTCGCTCATGGGCTGCCAGGATTCACCGCTGGATCTGCCTTCGATGTGGAGCGCGCGCAGGTCTTCCATCCAGATACCACGGGTTCCCTGTACTCGTCCGCCGCGGGAGTAGGGTCTCGGGGAGCTGGTGTCATGGGTCAGAACGATGGTTTCGCCGTTGGAGCAGCGGATGGTCGTGGTAACAATGTCGCCCAGCTTGAAATCCGCATCCGCGAGGGGATGTCCGTCCGGGAAACGATCCTTCAGGTACTTGTTCAGACCCCGGGACTTGGTTGCCATGGAGTTGAGCGCCATGAGGCGGTTGCCGCGGTTGATGTCCAGATAGGTCATGATGGGACCCAGCTCGTGGGTGGGGTAGATTTCCGCATTGCGGTGCAGATAGTGCCATGCACGTTCGTGGTCCCGCGCCATACCGTTGGCAACGGAACGCAGGTCATGCTGGTAACCGCCCTGGCAGTGGAGAACTTCGCCGAACAGACCCTTCTTGATCATGTTCAGCACGGTCATTTCCTCACGTCCGTAGCAGCAGTTTTCCAGAAGCATGCAGGGAACGCCGGTTTCTTCGTAGGTGCGCACCAGATCCCAGCACTGCTGAATGGACTGCGCGGGGCCTACTTCAAATGCGGCGTAGCGTCCCTTCTTCATGGCGGCGATGGCGATCTTCACATGGTCGTTCCAGTAGGTGGCGATCATGACCGCTTCGCTGCCGTCGTCCTGCGCGATGACTTCCTTCCAGTCGGTGGAGCCGAAGACTTCGCGTCCGTACTTGTCGAAGCACATTTTTCTGCCCCGCTCCATGCGGTCTTCGTGGATGTCGCAGACGGCGGTGATTTCCACGTCTTCCATTTTCAGAAGCTCGCCGAGCCACCAGGTTCCGCGGCCGCCCAGACCGATGAACTGCATCTTGATGGTTTTCATGATTTATTCCTCCTTGGGGGATATATTTTTGATTTTCTGATTGAATGTCTTAACCGATGGGGAGATCCTCTTCGGGACGGGATACATCGGGGTGTTTTTCGGTTTTCCACAGGGTGGCAATGGTGAGGGGGCCGAGACGTCCTGCGTACATGGTGAGGATGAGGATCAGCTTGGAGGGGATGCTGAGGGTGGGAGTAATTCCCGTGCTCAGACCGGTGGTGGAGAATCCGGACACCATCTCGAACAGGAGGTCGCGGAGGGGAATATCCGGGTCAAACAGCGACAGGAGCGTGGTCTGGATCAGGATCCATGCAAAGGCGAGGGAGATGATGATGAACGCCCGGTGCATGGTGTCGTCCTTCAGCTTGCGTCCGAAGGAGCGTGCTTCCCGTCCGGTTGCGGTGGAGATCAGGGATTTGACAAGGGCATAGAACGTGGTGGTCTTCACGCCGCCGCCGGTGGATCCGGGAGATGCGCCGACGAACATGAAGAGGCACATGACGATGATGCCCGCATTGGAAAATCCGCTCAGGGGATAGGTGGCAAATCCTGCGGTTCTGGCGGTCACGGAGGCAAAGAACGCACCCAGCCATGTGATGCCGCTGCCCTCGGTGAGCTTGATGATTACGGTGCCGCCGAGAAGGAAGCCGATGGTGAGCATGAGGACGACCTTGGTGTGGAGGGTGAACCGCTCGCCGCGCTTATGCTGCAGAAGCTCGCGCATGACGAAGAAGCCCAGACCGCCCAGGATGATGAGGGCGCAGGTGACCAGATTGAAGTACACGTTATGGGTATACACGCCCACGCTGTCGCCCCGCCCCAGCACATCGAATCCGCCGTTGTTGAATGCGGCGATGGAGTGGAACACGGAGAACCACAGTGCCTTCGGGAAGGGATAGTCCCGGATGAAGACGAAGAAGGACAGCAGGGCTCCGATGGCTTCAATGGTGAAGTCCAGCAGAACCACGGCGCGGATCAGGGGCTTGACCCCGTCCCATGTGGGGTAATTGAGAGCTTCCCTGACCAGGTTGTTTTCCCGCTGGTTGAGCCGTCCGCCCATGAGTGCGATGAGCCCGGCGCCGAGGGTGGTGATCCCCAGCCCGCCGATCTGGAGAAGAACTGCGATGACAATCTGCCCGAACAGGGAGTAGGCGGCTCCCGTGTCCACGGTGATCAGCCCGGTGACGCAGACGGCGCTGGTTGCGGAGAACAGGGCGTCAAGAGGCGTGACCGTGACATTTCCGCTGTGGGCGATGGGGAGGGACAGCAGCACGGCTCCGGTGAGAATCACGGAGAGGAAGCCGAGGGCGATAACCCTGCCGGGTGAAAAGCGTTTCTGTTTCATATAATACTTTCAGGCAATACGGTTTCGTTTGTTTTCGGGCGGATCCGATGTTCGGTGATACCAAAAAACGGCATGACAAAAATCATGCCGCTTCTGTTGTATTATTCCGCGTCTTCGGATTTCTTTGCGGAGGTCAGCTTCTCGAGAGCCATGACAACCCCGATGATGACCGCGATTACGATGAAAATGCAGAGCATTCCCAGTCCCATGTACTTGAGGTTTTCGATGAACATACCGGGATGGAACGCAAATCCGCCTGCAGCCGCTTCAGCAGCCGCGGATTCCACAGCGGTTTCAGCGGATTCGACGATTTCGGCAGCGTCAGCCGTAAGAAAAGATTTCAGCAGCATTGTTTGCTCCTCCTTAAATTACATAAAGAAGCTCAGAATCAGACCGCCGGCGATAACGGACGCGATCTGACCGGATACGTTTACGCCGATGGAGTGCATCAGCAGGAAGTTCTGGGGGTCTTCCTTCAGACCCATCTTGTGGACGATACGTCCGGACATGGGGAATGCGGAGATACCTGCCGCACCGATCATGGGGTTGATCTTCTTCTTCAGGAACAGGTTCAGGAGCTTTGCGAACAGTACGCCGCCCGCGGTGTCGAAGATGAATGCGAACAGACCCAGACCCATGATGAGGAGGGTTTCAAACTTCAGGAACTGTTCCGCGTGCATCTGGGAGGCGATGGTGATGCCGAGGAAGATGGTGATGAGATTTGCGAGAACCTTCTGCGCGGTTTCGGAGAGGGAGTTGAGCACGCCGCATTCACGCATCAGGTTGCCGAACATGAGGAAGCCGACCAGGGCAACGGATGCGGGAGCAACAAGACCTGCAACCACGGTGATGATGATGGGGAAGAGGATCTTGGTGGTCTGGGAGACCTGCTTGCCGGTGGAGTTGTCCATACGGATGAGACGTTCCTTCTTGGTGGTCAGGAGCTTGATAACCGGGGGCTGGATGATGGGAACCAGCGCCATGTAGGAGTATGCGGCCACCATGATGGGTGCCAGATAGGTGGACTTGAGCTTGTTTGCAACGACGATGGCGGTGGGACCGTCTGCGGCGCCGATGATGGCAATGGATGCCGCGTCGTTCTGTTCAAAGAAGATGGATGCCAGGCACAGGGTGAAGAAGATACCGAACTGAGCCGCCGCACCGAAGATCATCAGCTTGGGGTTGGAGAGCAGAGGACCGAAGTCGATCATGGCGCCGATGCCGATGAAGAGGATGAGGGGGAAGAGTTCGTTGGAGATGCCGGCATTGAACAGCGTGGTCAGGGGACCTGCTTCGATTTCGCCGCTTTCAAGCATCTGGTTGATTGCGCCGGAGTGGGGGAGGTTGACGAGAATGGCGCCGAAGCCCATGGGGAGAAGAAGGGTGGGCTCCATGTCCTTCTTGATTGCGAGGTAGATGAGAATCCCGCCGATGATCCACATGATGACGTATCCGAGGTTCATGTCCAGGATGTTTTCGTAAAGAATTTCCACGTCTGAGGTTCCT
The DNA here is from genome assembly GCA_017407225.1 of Clostridia bacterium. GTDB lineage: Bacteria > Bacillota > Clostridia > Oscillospirales > CAG-272 > UMGS1696. The sequence continues at coordinate 53,962 of JAFQWY010000044.1, forward strand.
TTCGCGTGAATTTTTGAATTGCACATAAGTGCATGATTAAGAATATTTTACTGCATTTCGGGAAAAAAGTCAACGGATAAGCCGTCTTTCCCCTGCTTTTGGGTGATTTGCACAAAGAATCCGGCGGTATGAACGACTACAGAAATAAATATTTCGGATTCTGTTTCATATTTCCCTGACATGAGAGGCAAGATGCACAAACATGAAAGCGGAAGAGCCGGAAATGCCGGCAGCGGAGGCGGATTGGCACAGCCACTTTCTTTCGTGAATTTTCCCAAAATTCCGTTGATTTTCCCGGTGTTATGGTATATAATATATCTGTATAAATTTCCCTGAAAAGGAATCATTGATCCATGGCTTTACATCGTCCTGCGCGCCGGTTCGGTGCACCGCAGATTTCCGTGAAAAAAATACCCGTCCGCCTGTTCGGAACCGTATCCGAATCCATCGTGGACGGACCCGGCATCCGTTTTGTGATTTTTGTACAGGGATGTCCCCATCACTGTCCCGGATGCCACAATCCCGGCTCCCACGATCCCGAAGGCGGCACACTGACCGATACGTCCGCACTCTGGGACACCATACTGAAGTATCCCCACATAGACGGGATCACATTCTCCGGCGGCGAACCCTTCACCCATGCCGCAGCTCTGGCGGAACTTGGGAAAGCTGCCCGGGAAAAGGGTCTGAACGTGATGACCTACTCCGGGTACACCTACGGGCGGCTTCTTGAGATGGCAGAGACCGATTCTGCCGTGCATGAGCTGCTGACGGTGACCAATTATCTCGTGGACGGGCCCTTTATTCTCGCCGAGCGGGATCTGACCCTGAAATACCGGGGCAGCCGGAATCAGCGGATTCTGGATGTGACCTGCTATCCCAATTCCGCAGATGCCGCAGAGGCGGATTTTGCGTGAGAGAAGGGCTGCGCGGCGAATAAATATATTGATAAAAAACAACCACCATACTATATTCGGAGGTATCACATACATGAGCAAGCAGAGAATCCTTGTTATATCCAGTGCGAATATTGATTTTGTTCAGCGGATGCGGCGGATGCCCTATTCCGGCGAGACCGTGATCGAGAATGAGCTGATGTATTCGTACATCCCCGGCGGCAAGGGAGCGAACAGTGCCATTGCCTTTGCGCGGTTCGGTGCGGACACGGTATTTGCCTGCAAGCTGGGGCATGATGCGAACGGCAAGCGGCTCAGAGCCATCTACGACCGGGAAGGCATCGACACCCGGTACATCTACGAGGACGAAGAGACCCCCACGGGGCTGGCTTCCATTCTGGTGGAGGACAACGGCAAGAACCGGATCATTGTGTACCCCGGTGCCAACATGACGCTCAGTGCGGACGATATCGAGGACAGCTTCACGTGCTACCCCGATGCGGTGTATATGCAGCTGGAAATTCCCGATGAGGCCGTTATCGAAGCCGCACGCCGCGCCAACGAAGCCGGAATTCCTCTCTTTATCGATGCAGGGCCGGCGAGACTGGATTTCCCCCTGGATAAGCTGGGAAAGATCGAGATTTTCTCTCCCAACGAAAGCGAATGCCGCATTTTCACCGGAGTTACTCCCAACACCGAAGAAAACTGCCTCCGCGCCGCCATCCGTCTTTCCTCCCTCGTGGAAGCGAAATACATTGTCATCAAGCTGGGTGACAAGGGCGCGTTCATTTACGACGTGGGCAAGCGGGAATACTTCACCGTTCCCAGTGAAAAGGTCGAGGCCGTGGATACCACTGCTGCCGGAGACATCTTCACCGCTGTCATGACCTACGTTTATCTGCAGAACAAGGACATCGTGTCCGCGGTCAAGTACGCCACCTGCGCGGCTGCGACCTCCGTCACCAGAGAGGGTGCATCCACGTCCATTCCCACCCGTGCGGAAGTCATCGCATACGCGAAGGCGAAGGTTGCGGCGGACAACGACAAGGACAACGCCGATGCGGTTGTTGCCGAAGGAGATGAATAAGCGCCTCCGGCTAAGATAAGAGAGAATATTGAATAGATAATAGATAAGAATCCGCCCGTACTTTTGCGGAAGCGGATGAGTCGGAGTACAGTTTATGATTATTGTAGGACTTGATTTCGGCGATGCCAGAACCGGGGTTGCCGTGTGCGATAAATATGAAATGATGGCCACCGACGCGGGATGCGTGGCTGCGGACAGCTATAAGAAGGCTCTCGCCGCCGTTGCGGAACGGGTGAAGGAGCTGAAGGCGGAGCTGATCGTGGTGGGAAACCCCATCAACATGGACGGCTCCCAGGGATTCCGCAGTGAAAAGTGCAAAGCTTTCGCAAGGGAGCTGTCGGAGCTGACCGGAATTCCCGCGGAAATGTACGACGAGCGGCTGACCACGGTTTCCGCTCACAAGATTCTGAATGACAACAACGTACGGGGCAAGAAGCGCAAGGCGACGGTGGATACCCTGTCCGCGCGTCTGATTCTGGAGGACTACCTGACCGTACGGAAGAACAGAGGTACGGTATGACACTGACCGAAAAAATGTCCCGCACCCTCGTGGACGGATTCCTGACGGCGAAAGACGGACGGATGTTCAACGGGCGTGGGGAAGAGATTCTCCTCTGCGGCATGGGACTGGGAAACTGGCTTCTGCCGGAGGGCTATATGTGGCGTTTTTCCGGCAGATACGACCGCCCGAGAACCATCGAAGCCCTTGTCCGGGAGCTGTGCGGCAGTGCGTTTGCGGAGTCCTTCTGGAAAAGATTCCGGGAGAACTACATCACCGAAGCGGATGTGCGCGCCATGGCGGAAAACGGATTCAACTCCGTGCGCCTTCCCGTGAACTGGCGTGTGGTCATGGAGGACGAGCCGGGCATCACATGGAAAGAGGACGGATTTGCCCTCATTGACAGGTTCCTCGGCTGGTGTGAGAAGTACAGGCTGTATGTCTGTCTGGATCTGCACGGCGCACCCGGCGGACAGACCGGACACAACATTGACGACTCCGCTGACGATATTCCGCGCCTGCTGACCGATACACAGTCCGACAGCCGGGAAAAGACCCTGGCGCTGTGGTGCGAATTCGCACGGCGGTACCGGAACCGGTGGATTGTGGGAATGTACGATCTTCTCAACGAGCCGGCGCGTTCTCCCAAGCCGGGGACACCGGAGCTGGATCATGCCGCGCTGCGGGAAAGCCTGAAGCGGTTCTACCGGGACTGCATTCGTGAAATCCGGAAGATTGACCCCGTGCACATGATTTCCGTGGAGAGCGACGTGTGGGCAAGCCGGGCGGATTTCTTCACCGAGAAGTTTGACGACAATCTGTGCGCCCATTTCCACTGCTACTGGTGTCCGCCCCGCCGGGAGAAGTATCTTGACTTCCTCGCCGTCCGGGAGAATCTGGATGTGCCCCTGTATCTGGGGGAATCCGGGGAGAACACCATGCTGTGGTTCTGCGCCATGTATCCTCTCGCCCTTGAGCATGACGTGGGCATCAACATCTGGCCGTGGAAGAAGATGGACACCGATTCCTCCCCCTGTTCCGTGAAAAAGCCCGCGCTGTGGCATAGGATTCAGGAATACACAAAGGGCGGCGACCGTCCGTCCTACAGCGATGCACAGGCGGCCTTTGAAGAATATCTCGACAACATCCGTTATGAAAACTGCGGCTGGGTGGAAAACGTGATTCCCTCGATTTTCCGGCGTCCGGGGTCGGCGTTCCGTGCCTGCGATTTCGTCCGATGCGGCGGAGATGTGCGCCGGGTGGATGAAAACGGTATCGAAACCGATCAGTGGGAGAAGACTCTCACCGAGTTCACGGCAGGATGCTCTGCGGAATACACCCTTTACTCCGCAGGTGAGCCGGGTGTGATCCGGTTTGCATCGGAGTTTGAGAATGCCGTGATTGAAGTATCCGCGGACGGCGAAACCCTGCTCCGCACCACGGCATCGGGAAAACGGGAGATTGCAGTTCCCGTGCCCGGCGGACATGACTGCGTGCTGAAAATCGCCTGCATGAAAGGCAGATTCACGCTGGATGTGATTGAGTGGCGGAAGGCGTAAATTCACATAAAACAGACCACATTTTTCCAAGGAAAGGAATACCGATATGAAAAACCCCATTACCCCCGCAGATCTCGCGAAATACACGGCTTATCATGAAGCGGACGCCGTTCGTCAGGCTATGACCTCCGTTTTCGCGAAAACCAACATGAACGACATGGCATTCGTCACCAAGAAGGCGAAGACCATGCAGTTCTTCTTCAATCATGACATCAAGACCATGGGCGCCACCAACCAGCAGGGAAGCGGCCGCTGCTGGCTCTTTGCCGCTACCAATGTGCTCCGCGAAATCATCGCGAAGAAGCTGAACGTGGAAAACTTCGAGCTGTCCCAGTCCTATCTCGCGTTCTGGGATAAGTTCGAGAGAGTCAACTACTACATAGAATCCATTATTGACACCGCAGGAGAAGCGTACAACTCCCGTCTGGTTGACAATATCGTTGCCACCGGTGTACACGACGGCGGTCAGTGGGATATGTTCGTGAATATTGTGAAGAAGTACGGTATTCTCCCGAAGGTATGCTATCCCGAAACTGCTCAGTCCTCCGGCACCGGCAACCTGAACAAGCACATCAACCTGTACCTGCGGGCAAAGACTCCCCTTCTCCGCAAGTACGCGAACGAAGGCGACACCGCAGCTCTGGATGCCCTGCGCACCGAGATGCTGGAAAAGGTTTACTCCTTCCTCTGCGCCTGCTACGATGTTCCCCCCACCGAATTCGACTTTGAATACCAGGACAAGGACAAGAAGGTCATCGTGGAAAAGGGTCTGACTCCCCTCTCCTTCTTTGAAAAGTACATCGGCGACTATCTGGACGACTATGTTTCCATCATCCACGCTCCCACCGAAGACAAGCCCTTCGGCAGGACCTACACCGTCAAGTTCCTCGGCAACGTGGTGGGCGGCGGCAAGGTTCTGTACCTGAATGTACCCATGGACGACTTCAAGAAGATGGTCATCGACCAGATCAAGGACGGCGAAATCGTATGGTTCGGCTCCGACTGCGGCAAGTACAACGACGGCTCCAAGGCGTGCTGGGACATCGAACAGTACAATGAAGCTGCCGTCACCGGTCTGGATATCGGCATGACCAAGGAAGATATGCTGAACTACCACGTAAGCCAGATGAACCACGCAATGTGCCTCACCGGCGTGAACATTGACGAGGAAACCGGCAGATCCAACCGCTGGAAGATCGAAAACAGCTGGGGTACCGGCGGTGCTCACGCGGGCTACCACATGGCATCCGACGCATGGTTCGATTACTATGTATATCAGGCAGTGGTCAACAAGAAGTATCTCGGCGGCTACGCGGCTGCCCTTGAGGGCGATCCCATCGAGCTGGAACCCTGGGATCCCATGGGAAGTCTTGCGGACTGAAGATGATAGGGAGAACACACTGTGAAAAGAACTTTTACATTCCTGCTGGCTCTGCTTCTTCTCCTGCAGACAACTGCCTGTGCATCCGAAAATCCTGAAACACCCGAAACAGATGCTCCGGCAGCGGAAACAGGCGTTACCGCTTCGGATGAAACAGTAACGGAAGAAACCGAAGCAGGACTTGTGAAGGATGATCTTCCGGAGGATCTTGATTTTGATGGCGAGACCGTTACCATTCACATCCGCAACGGGGACCAGGGAGATCCGGAAGGAAACTGCATCATGGAAATGACGGTCGAAGAGCTTAACGGCGAGATCCTGAATGATGCAATTTTCAACCGCAACATTGCGGTCAACGAGCGTCTCGATGTCAGGATCACTCCTTATGTCAGTTATGACTGGACCGGATATCAAGAAGCGCTGAACGAAATCCGGACAAGCGTCAATGCCGGTGAGGATGCTTACGATATTATCGCAGGATGGTGCAACAGTGATCTGGTTTCCCTTGCGGCGGACGGCTGCTTCCTTGATCTTGCCGGTGCGCCGTATCTTGACCCGGGAAAGCCCTGGTGGAATCAGTCGCTGGGATCCCAGAACATTTTCGGCGGTCAGAAATACTTTATGACGGGGGAAGCCAATATTCTCACTTCTCTCGGCTGCGCCATGGGTGTATTTGTAAATGAAAAGATTGCCTCCGATTATCAGCTCGGAAATTTTGCGGATTATGTCCTCGAAGGAACATGGACCATTGACAGGATGAGTGAAATCACGGAGATGGTATTCGAAGATCTCAACGGAAACAATACCAAGGATGCGGCTGACCGTGTCGGCAGTGTTCTCACCGACTATCTGGCGGCTGATGCTTTCTACACTTCTTTTGATATGCATCAGATTAAGATTGACAATGACGGCAATGTGGCCTACGAACCCGATATGGAACGGATCCATGATGCGGTTACAAAGATCAACGATCTTCACTGGAATAATCCCGGCGGTCTCGGCGGGGTGAGCAACACCGCTTTCAGAAAGATTTTTCTCGAGGGCAGAGCTCTGATGTCAATCGATTTTATTGAAGCTTCCCGCGAGGAGCTCAGATTGATGGAAGATACCTACTACATCATTCCGACTCCCAAATTCGATGAAAAGCAGGATCGGTACTATACCTATTTCTTCAACGATATGACGGTTCTTTCCGTACCTGTAACCAATCTGCAGGAAGAGGCGGCTTATGCAACCATGGAAGCCCTTTCTTCGGAGAGTTATTTCCGTGTAACGCCGGTATTCTTCGAAGATTGTATGCAGAGCAAATATGCGCGCACCGAAGTCACACGGCAGATGCTGGAGCTTATCCGGGAAACCTGCTACGTTGACTATGAGTATGTGTACGGAAGACTGTTCAACACACCCGCATTCATTTTCCGGAATCTGGTAATGGGCGGCAGCAATGATTCCGCCTCCATGATTGCAAGAAACAGTAAACTGGTTGAGAAGCTGATTCAGAGAGCCTACGACAGTTTCGCGGACTGATGATATTCGACATCCGATTAAGAGGTGATATTATGAAAGACACAAAGCTTTGCGGCATCATGCCTGCGCTGATGACCGCGTTCAATGATTACGGTGTGGATACCCAGAAGGTGGCGGCTCACTCCAAGTGGCTGGCTGACAGCGGTGTGCACGGTCTTTATGTGGGCGGATCTTCCGGTGAAATGATCCTCATGACCGAGGACGAACGGAAGTGCCTGCTGGAAACCGTTGTAGGCGCAGTCGGCGACAGACTGACCATCATCGCGCACGTGGGCACCACATCCACCAGAGGAACTCTGGAGCTGGCACGCCATGCTGCAAAATGCGGCGCACACGCTCTCTCCTCCGTGACTCCCCTGTACTACAAGTACAGCTATAAGGAAGTCAAGCACTACTACGAACAGATTGCGGCGGAAACCGATCTGCCCGTGATCATCTACAACATCCCCGCGCTGACCGGAACCACGCTGAACTACGATCAGCTGTGTGAAATTCTGTCCATCCCCGGTGTGGGCGGCATGAAGTTCACCTCCTCCGACTTCTTCCAGCTGGAAAGAATCCGCGCGGCGTTCCCGGACAAGGTATTCTACAACGGCTCCGACGAAATGCTCCTCTCCGGTCTTGCGGCAGGAGCTGACGGCGGCATCGGCACCACCTACAACTATCAGCCCTCCCGGATTCTGGGCGTGTACAACGAATTCCATAAGGGCAACATGGCAAAGGCTCTGGAATATCAGGCAAAGGCAAACGAAACCATCGCGAAGATTCTGAAGTACGGTGTGCTTCCTTCCTGCAAGATGATCATGAAGCTCAACGGCATGGACTACGGTACCTGCCGCGAACCCTTCATGCCTCTGGACGAAGCGGCCATTGAAGATCTGAAGACCGTGACTCTCGCGGACTGACATCAATCAAGCAAAACGGTATCTCCTTCCCGGGGATGCCGTTTTTGCTTGGATAAGAGATAAGAGAGAATAGATAATAGATAATAAATCTGATTTGTTCATTCTGCGTTCATATCGGCGTGGTACAATAAACTTTAATGCATTCATACAAAATACAATATCGGAGGTATTTATGGGACGTATCTGGCCTTATGCGTGGGCGTTTGCCATTATGTGCTTCATCTACGCGGGATGCAAAATCGCCGGTCTGGAATGGGCGGCGGAAAGAAGCTGGACGGAAGTGATTTTCTTCGTCTGCGTATCCGTTGTCATCATTGTCTGCTTCTTCCTGCGGCACAGGATCGCGGCTCTTTACGCAAAAATCAAGGACAAAATGTCATAAGCGTACTGCAGAGAGGTTTTTATCATGTACATTGACAACAGGAACCGGAAATGGTTCAAGGGCAACCTGCACACCCACACCAACCGCTCCGACGGACGGCTTTCTCCCGAGGAATCCGTCGCCCTTTACCGGGAGCACGGCTACGACTTCATGGCACTCACCGATCACTGGAAGCTGTCCGGGAATGCCGTTCACGAAAACGGAATGCTTCTGCTGTCCGGGTGCGAATACGACTTCGGTCAGAACGTCCGGGACGGCATTTTCCACATCGTCGCCGTCGGATGCGGAACCGAACCTGCGCTGACCCGTCAGAACACCCCCAAAGAAGCCATTGACGAAATCCACCGCTGCGGCGGCGTGGCGAATCTGGCGCATCCCTGCTGGTCCATGAACACCCTTGACCAGCTGATGCCCCTTGCGGATGATGTGGATTTCACCGAAATTTTCAATTCCGTATCCGATCTGCCCAGAAACTGCCGTCCCTATTCCGGCGACATCGTGGACAAGCTGGCGGCACGGGGCGTTTACTGGGGCATTGCGGCCACTGACGACACCCACTGGTACGGGGATACCGATACCTGCCGCAGCTTCATCTGGGTGAACGCGGAGGAATGCACCAGGGAAGCAATTCTCGACGCCATCCGGGCGAAGAATTACTATGCATCCCAGGGTCCCCGCATGGAAGTGACCTTTGACGGGAAGAAGCTGCGCGTGACCTGCCTCCCCGAGGATCACATCACCTCCGTCATGTACTACACCGACTGGGTATGGGAAAATCACCGGGGCGACGTGGGCACCGACCTCACCGGATCCGAATATGAATTCACCCCGAAGGACTCCGTGGCACGGGTGGAAATCACCGACGCCGAGGGCAGACGGGCCTGGTCCCAGGTTTATCATATCTGACTGTTCCGGGCGGATCTGAGTCACATATTTTGGAACTTATTGCCCGTTGACAAATCACCAAAACCATGGTATACTTGTCTGGATTGATAAGTCAACATCAAGGAAGGTGATCCGATGCCGGAATTCATGAATGTGAACGACCGTTTCATGCGGTTTTCCATCGCTATGGAAACGATCTCGAAAAATGTGCAGAAATACAAGAATGAGCAGCTTTTTCCCTTCGGGCTGAAGAGTATGCATCTGATGTTCCTGTACTGTCTGGGACAGGCCGGGGATGGTCTGACCGCAACCGAGCTTTCAAAGAGCTGCGGGGTTGACAAGGCATTCATTTCCCGGATGGCGACGGATCTCCGCTCCATGGGCTACATCGGCTGCGCGGATCAGGAAGGCGGACACTACAAGAAACGACTGGAACTGACCGAAAGCGGACGCGAAATCATCAGAGAGATCAGCGAACGGATCGATGCGGCAGTGGAAAAGGTGACAGCGAACATACCCCGGGAGCATCTGGAGGTATTCTACTCGGTTCTGGAACAGATGAACGGGAATATCAGCGGACTTCTGGAAAACCAGGCGGAATAAGATCAGCCCGCGGCACTTGCGCAATAACAAAATTTTGAATTAACGGTGAGCAGAATTATGAAAGAATTAAAGAAGCAGTACAAGATCCCCAGCAAGAAAAAATTCGACCATCCCTATCACGAAGTTGCGAACGTAGCGGAACACATCGAGGTGCTGGCGAACCACGGCGACCGCATTTTATACGCATGGCCCGAAAAGGATGAGGTCCGCGAACTCACTTATGCGGACTTCGCTCAGACCGTAAAGGATCTGACCATGGGTCTGGCTGAAATCTACGGTCAGGGCGCGGGCAGAAAGATCACCATCATCGGTGAAACCGCGGCGCGCTGGGTTGCGGCTTATCTGGCCGTTATCGCATCCGGCAACGTGGCTGTTCCCATGGACAAGGAGCTGGCTCCCGAAGAAATCTCCAAGTTCTTCGATGTAGCCGAAACCTCCGCGGTATTCTACTCCGGCACCTTCAGCAAGGTGTTCGCGGACATGGCAAAGGAAAAGGGAAATCTTCTCCTTCTCCCCATGGACGACAGCGCGGAAGCGGAGACCGAAAAGATCACCTTCTCCGAGCTGGTGGAAAAGGGTAAGAACTCTTCTCTGCCCTACGAACCCGACACCGATACGGAACGTCCCTGTGAATACCTGTTCACCTCCGGCACCACCGGCACTTCCAAGTGCGTTATGCTCTGCCAGCGGAACATTTTCACCACCGCGATGGCTGCCTGTGCATCCGTGGACTTCAATCCCGATGACGTAATCGTATCCGTACTCCCCATTCACCATACCTATGAGCTGACCTGCACCCATCTTGCAGGCCCCAACTTCGGTATGATGATCTGCATCAACGACTCCCTGCGCCATGCGGTGAACAACTTCAAGAGATTCCAGCCCACCGCGCTGGTTCTGGTTCCCCTGTTCGTATCCACGATGTACAAGAAGATCATGGCGGAAGCAAAGCGTTC
>JAFQWY010000291.1 GCA_017407225.1 Clostridia bacterium
GGTAGAGTTTCGTAATGCCGTCCATGGTAACGGGCACATCCGCATCCGACAGACCTTCATTTTCGTCCGCAAGGTAAACCTGAACCGCAAGAGGCGCGCCGCCCCGGTTGATGATATCCTCCATTTTGTTCCAGTGGAAGTGCATGGGGGTCACCTGTCCGTCACGGACCAGCATGATTTTTTCCGCATAGGTTTTGCTGTCGGGCTGACCGATCTTACCGTTGCGGAGAGTCACCAGCTGAAGCCCAACTCTGCGAAAGTCCCCGGAACCGAAGTCGGTGATGTCCCATCCAAGCATACAGGAACGGATTTCATCGTACTCATGTCCCAGATCCGCCCACTTTGCAGCGGGAATGTCACAGAAGGGCGGCAGCTTGAAGCAGATTCTGTCCAGTTCTTCCCGGAATTCTCTGATATATCCGTTGATTTCAGATCGTTTCATATAGATCCTCCGTTATTGTTTGTGTTTCAGCTTGATAATCACGCACGCCAGTACGGACACCAGAAGCATACAGAGATACACCACCGCCCCCGCCATGCTGTACATGGTTTCGGCAAAGTAAGTCAGCCCCGGCATCATTCCGTTTCCGGGCAGAGAGTTGTAGTAAATGGAGAAATACACCGCTGCGGTCAGAGCGCACAGTTCGCACAGGAACAGCAGGGACCACCGGATCCGCACCGGCTTTTTCAGGCATCCGGTGAACATGATAATCTGGATCGCCAGAGCTGCAATGTAGAAAATAAGCAGCATATCAGTACTCCATTACCACCATGGCGTGGCAGTCCAGCTTGTCAATGGTATAGGACACCCGTCCGTTTTCATATGTACAGGAAATATCGCGCATTTCGGGAGCCAGATATACACGCTTCGGTTCAAATCCGGTCTTCACGGTCACATTCACGTTGTACAGGGGAATGATATCTTCGATGATTTCGATGCCGTTCCCCCGGCGTACAGGAGAAGCGTACAGCACATGATTCACCAGACGGTGCTCGGCAGTCTGATCCATCAGGGTCACCACACCCTGTGCGGGCAGATCGGTGGTGAGAGTCTTGTCGTCGCCCAGCAGTCTGTCGATCACATTGGTGAGGATCAGCTTGGCGATGATGCTGCCCATGTTGGCGTATTCCTCAAACAGGCACGCGGAAATATAGCCGCCGTCTTTGCCGATCACAGCTGCGGGAAGCGAAGTGGACGGATCGTTGGGAGTATGACGGTGGGAGGAGAAAGCGAAGGTGGTGCGGTTGAAGTAGGAGTTTTCACGGGTCACCACGTTCTCACCATCGGTCAGCTCAATATCGTATGCCTGTGCGTAGATAACATACGCCGCATTTCCGAGGCATCCCAGATCGAATCCGGGACGGAAGTATACGGGCTTGAATGTGGACTGACCCTTGAATTCACAGCCGAAATCCAGTGCGAAGTTACCGTCAAAGTCCACACCGCTGTCGCCTGTTGCCAGAACCTTGCCGCCTTTTGCCGCGAATGCACGGATTTTTGCGGTCAGAAACTCGTCAAGACGGACATGGTCGGGAAGAATCAGCAGTTTGTATTTATCCAGCGGTTCTTCGGTGTCGATCACGTCGAACAGGTACTTCCCTTCCAGCATGATCCGCACAGCACCCGCATCGGAGTTGGCACCGCCGTGATGGGTAATCTTTCCGGTAGCGTAGTAGTTGGCGATGGCTTCCTCGGACAGAATGGCAATATCCGCAACGGATTTCACGCCGTCCAGCCAGGGTTCGCGCTCTTCCACTTCTTTGTAAGCCTCGCCGATGAGAGCGTAGGTTGCTTCTTCCATATGACCGTCCGGATGGAGCTGGTCACCCACGGAACATTTCGCGCCGCTTGCCGTGCAGAGAGCTTCTTCATACCGGAGGGCATTGGGATGCTTGAATCCGCCGAATTCGCCCCAGCTGGTGTGGAATTTGCCGGTCATGCCGAGGAAATCCTTGCCGAGGGTTCTGGCATAGGCGGCGGACAGCGGGAAATGGTCGTATCCCCAGCCGCCGGTGGGAAGAGATTCCAGTTCCAGATGGGTGTCAACGTCGGCAAGATCCCGTCTGCCCCGGCGGATATGACCGCTGTTGTGGAATACGGGCAGTCCGGGCTTGATGGCGTCAACGGCTTCTCTCACCCGTCTGCAGTAGTTTGCGTAAACTCTTTCGCCCAGCTCCCGTGCATTTTCGTCGTTATAGGGATCCTTGCCCTCGTCAAGAAGCGTCTTCACGCAGTTCTGGCACCAGCAGGTGCGCACACCGACGATGTCAAGAAAGATGCCGTCGCAGTCATAGTTCCGCACCACTTCCTCGATCTGGGGAATCAGATAATCCAGATAGGGAGAATTCATGCAGAATTCGTGGTAGCCGGGATTTTCCCAGCCGATGGCGTCATTCTTCGACCGTCTCAGCCATTCGGGATGGCGGCGGGTCATTTTTTCGTCAAAACCGGCGGAAAGGTACACAGGAGTCTTCACACCGATTTCATGTGCAGCTTCGATCTGTGCCTTCAGCAGGTCAAAATCCAGTCCGGGGTGAATCTCGTTTGCCTCGGAGGGATGGTACGCCCAGCCGTGATGGCACTTGGAGAATACTGTGATGGAATTCACGTGCCCCAGCTTAAGGGCGTGCTGGAACTGTTCCTTGGAGAAAGCGGAGCCGATGCCGCTGATTTTCTCGCTGGTGTGAAAGTCAAGGTGGATCTGTCTGAAATTCATATTAACCTCCAGATTGTTATTGGGTTCCGGGCGCTCCGTCCGCAAGCCAGAGCAGATCCCATACCGTGGTATTCTCATACACACCGTATCGGGGCAGACAGCGGAGCGTGGATTCTTCTCCCTGCACCAGATGGGCTGTTCCGCTGTCCACCGTCACCGTTACTGTATAGCCAAGCTCCGTCAGAACCGCTTCCGAACGCTCATCGCAGGCGCCGTAGGGGTAAACCAACGTCTGTGCCACATCCGGAAAGTATTCGGCAAAGGCATCGGTCATATAAGTTGTGTCTTTTTTCACTGCCGCGCGGTATTCCTCATCGTCCAGATGGGGCATGAGATACCCGTCGGGCAGATCGTGAATGGCATAAGAATGGGATGTCAGCTCAATGCGGTCAGCCAGAGCCGGATCGGGGTAAAAATGATTCTCTTCCGTCACCGCTTCTCCCACAATGGCACAGGTCAGCTTCATGCCGTACTTTTCGCAGATGGGGAGCGCAATGTCGATCACACCCTCATAGCCGTCGTCGCAGGACAGCACCACGCATTTCTCCGGCAGATCCCCCTCACCGAGGACGAAGTCTCTCAGATCGGAAAAATCCACACCGGCATAACCCGCATCGGCAAGAGCCTTCACATGGGATTCAAAGACGGATTCGGTCACAGCCCACGGTGCGGATTCTCCGTCCCGGACAAAATCGTGGTACATAAATACGACAACATCCCGGGTTTCGGGTACCTCACACGACAGGACGGTAAGAGCGGTTAGAATCAGGGAAAAGAGTCCCACGGTAAACCTCACATAAGATCGTTTTCCCTTAGTATGTACGGATTTCATTGAAAACCTCCAGCGCTGAACTGTCAATATCTGTCAATGATACAGACGTTTCAGAATCCGGTTTTGTTTCGAAAAATCCGAAAAAATCAGTTGCGTGAGTCTTTTTCCGCGTCGATTGCCAGCACCAGCATGAGAACGTGCAGTGCGGACTGGGGATATTTGATGTTCAGCACATAGGTGTCGGTGAAGTTGAACAGCTCCTTGGATACCGTCGCCATCACCTCACCTGTGGAGGAAACAATCTCGTAATCCCACTCGAAAACATCCCCGTCCACGTGCCAGCCAAGGTAGTCGATATCGAAGGACGGCCTGAAGAAGGAGAATTCCTTGGTCACCGTCCCCTTGTACTCGTCGTCGATGTAAATATCGAACTTCGGCAGGAATGTGAGGATCTGACGTTCCGCCCGTCCCACAAGTCTGCCCTGCGGATCGTGCACATCCAGACATTTTGTCAGGGAAAGCTGACCTTCCACGGTGTAAACGGTATTCCCGGCTTCATCGTAGATATCGTAGGAATCAAGCCAGGAGAAAAAGCGCTGTTTGAACAGAAGTTTCAAAGAAGTATCCTTTCTGAATTATTCGTTTTCCTTCACGTCGTCGATCACGCAGTTGGCCCAGAATCCGGATTTGATCATGGGAATTCCGATGGCCAGCTTGATGATGTCGGAGAACTGAATGATAAAGTACACCCAGATGATGGGAAGAGAGGTGAAGCGGCAGAGGAACAGGGACAGCATCGCCGGCACAACCCAGGTATAGACGGAGTCGAACAGGAAGGTAATGCCGGTCTTGCCTCCCGAACGGACTGTGAAATAGATTACGTGAATCAGTGCATGAACGGGCAGGGATGCTCCCGCCACCATGAGGCATTTTGTTGCCAGAGTCTGCACCTCGGGCTCCACGTTGTAAAGCAGGGGAATAAACGGTGCGGATGCAATAATGAGCAGTGCAATAATGCAGTGGGAAACCAGCGTGAAGAACAGAAGCTTTCTGTCCACATCCATGGCACCTTCCCTGTCCCCGGCACCAAGCCGCTGCCCAACCAGGATGGACACCGCCGTCCCCATGGCAAACATGATGACGCAGAACAGGTTCCACGCGGTGGTGGTAATATTGGTTGCGGCAATGACGGTGATTCCGCGGGTGGAATAATTCTGATTGATGAAGGTGGTGCCGAGGGACCAGAACACTTCGTTCAGGAGAAGAGGTGTGCCGGTGATCGCAATCTTCTTCACCAGCATCATGGGTACGTGCATACTCTTATATGCCCCTTCGATGAAGCGGAATCTGATCTGTCCGCCGCTGTCCCTGGCACGGTGGGTGGAAAACACCACAATGACAAGCTCTACAAACCGTGACAGCACCGTTGCCAGCGCCGCACCTGCCACGCCCATCTTCGGAAATCCCAGATAGCCGTAGATCAGCAGAAGATTGAAGATGAAATTGACGGCAATGGCTGCGCATCCCGCGATCATGGGAGTCATGGTTTCCCCGGTTTCACGGAGAGTTCCGGCATACACCTGCACAATGGCAAAGGGAATCAGCCCAACCAGAGCGATACCTAAATAATCCTTCGCCAGCTCAACGGTTGCGGCAATGTCTTCGGGGGAGTTGGTCTCGCTTTTGAGAAACAGCATTACAAGATCTTCGCCGAACAGGAGGAACACCACAACAGCGAGAACGGAGGTAATGACGGAAAAGAGCATCTTGAAGCGGAAGGTATCCCGCATCCCTTTCCAGTCGTGGATTCCGTAGAACTGGGTACCGAAAATGGATGCACCGGACAGACCGCCGAAAATGGCAAGATTGAAGACGAAAATCAGCTGGTTGACGATGGAGACCGCGCTCATATGCAGAGTTCCCAGACGTCCTACCATCAGATTGTCAAGAAGGCTGACGAAATTGGTGATGCCCTGCTGGATGATGATGGGAAGCACCAGCACCAGAAGAACACGATAGAAGGTTTTATCTCCGATGTATTTTTGTCTGAATGTCATGATTCAATGGATCAGGTTTTATTTTACGGTGTTGAAGCGGAAGAAATTCTTGGTGTTGTTGTAGCAGATATCGGCAACGATGGTAGCCAGTGCATCGGTGTCGCAGGGGTACAGACCGTCTTCCACCCAGTCGCCGATCATGCCGCAGAGAATCCGGCGGAAGTATTCGTGACGGGGATAGGAAGTAAAGCTGCGGGAGTCGGTGAGCATACCGTTGAACTTGCCAAGGGGGCTGAGGCTGGCGAGAGTTGCCATCTGCTGTCTCATACCGTCGAGGGTATCGTTGAACCACCATGCGGAACCCTGCATTACCTTGGGAAAACCGTCGCCGGAGGTCTGGAATGCGCCGATCATGGAGCCGATGGCGCCGTTGCAGGTGGGATCGATGGAGTACAGGATGGTTCTGGGCAGCCCCTTTCCGGATTCCATGGAGTCCAGCAACTGGATGATGCCGGACACATTGGTGTAGCCGATTACGTCAAATCCGGTGTCCACGCCCAGTTTTTTCAGCATACCTGCATTGGCATTGCGATACACGCCCATGTGAAGCTGCATTACCCAGCCGCGCTTTGCGTATTCCGCAGCCAGGAAGTCAAGCATTTCGCACTTGAGCACGCACAGCATTTCTTCGGTTACGTCCCTGCCGTCGGATGCCAGCGCACAGGCCATCGCCTGATTTGCGGCGTATTCGTTGGGCTTGACAAACATGGGGAATTCGTCCAGACCGTGGTCGGCGGTACGGCATCCCATGGAGTCGAAGAAATTGATCCGGTTGAGGAGTGCTTCCTTCAGGCTGGCAACGTCAGTGATTTCCACACCTGCAGCCGCACCCAGCTTCTTGTAGTATTCCGCCAGCCCGGGCTTGTTGATGTTGAAGCACTTGTCGGGGCGGAATGCGGGCAGAACCTGAGTCCCAAAGGTTTCATCCTCAGCCAGTGCCTTGTGGTATTCCAGAGAATCTGCGGGATCGTCCGTGGTACAGAGGATTTCCACATTGGACCGACGGATCAGATTCCGCACGCTCATGGAGGGATCCGCCAGCTTTTCAGCGGTCAGATTCCAAATTTCGTCAGCGGTCGCTTCGGAGAGAATCAGATCGCAGTCGAAATACCGCTGCAGTTCCAGATGAGTCCAGTGGTACAGGGGATTGCCGATGAGGGAAGGCATGCACTTCGCATAAGCCCTGAACTTGTCGTAGTCGGATGCGTCACCGGTGATGTACTTTTCTTCCACGCCGCAGCTTCTCATGGCACGCCACTTGTAATGGTCACCGCCCAGCCACAGTTCGGTGATATTGCTGTACTGCTTGTCCTCCGCGATATCCTTGGGGGATACATGGCAGTGATAGTCGATAATGGGGAGATCCGCCGCAATCTGGTGATACAGCGCC
Organism: Clostridia bacterium; assembly: GCA_017407225.1. Taxonomy (GTDB): domain Bacteria; phylum Bacillota; class Clostridia; order Oscillospirales; family CAG-272; genus UMGS1696. The sequence goes on from JAFQWY010000291.1 coordinate 6,937, forward strand.
TTTGCGGTGTCATTGTTCAGAAGAAAATTATGTCCCATGAATGTTTTCATTTCGTGTTTCTCCTTTTGATGTATGATAAAATTTATTTACACATGATTTCCCGCAGGTACGCGAGCGTTTTTTCAATCTTCGGTATGTTCAGCGCATCCTCTTCCATGACAGGGGATTCCAGCGTGACTGTTCCGGTATAACCAAAGCCGTTCAGCAGATCTGCCACCTCGCCGAAGTCGATGCTTCCTTCGCCGGGGTGAAGAATGGGACGGAGCGCCCGGAAATCCCGGTAGGTTCCGCCGAAATCACTGATGTGAACGTGTTCGATTTTTTCGGTCAGAGCATCGTCCGCGAGAATTTCCCGGGTCTGCTCGTGGAGCTTGCCGAATCGTGTGTCGAAAATCAGTCCCGCCTCTCCCAGCTCGGGCAGAAGCTTATGCCAGTTCGATCGGGGATCGGTATGGTTGGACGGGATGTTTTCGCAGAGGATCCGGGTTCCGTGAGCGGCAGCAATTTCGTTCAGCCGGGACATTTTTGAGATATTATACTCAATATTCCTGTCAGAACTGAGACCGCCCCAGAGATGGAGAACCATCCGGGGAATCTCAAGCTTCTCCGCCATCACGCAGTTGATCCGGAACAGCTCCTCCGCTTCCCTGTACAGGGCCTTTGCTTCGTCCTCCCTGCCGTCATGATGCAGAATCCCGGCATCGGAGATCATGGTTCCGACATCCTTTTCGCAGTGGATCACCGCCGGCTTTACACCGGAGGCTCTCACCGCACCGGCAACATCGTCGATTTTATCGTAATAGAATTTCAGCATCATCAGCTCCAGCCCGTCGCAGTAACCGCGGCTGACCAGTCCGGCAATCTCGTCAAGAGCCCGCCGGTAGTTGAATCCGTTTCTGTGTCCCACCAGAGTTCCGGTGGATGTGTACAGTTCTCTCATAAACCAACCTATCATTCACACATATTTTGTCAGTTTCCATGATACAATATCTGTCCTGATTTGTCAAGGTACACAGGAAATCTTCATTATATAAAACCGCATGATTTGACAACCCGCATATTTTTCCGGAAGAAAGTGCATGAAATTCATAATTTTCCTCTTGCTTGCCGGACATTTCTGTTGTATAATAAGAAGGATATTTATTTTTGAATTATATTCTGAAGGAATTTGAAATATGGCAGAAAACAACATGACCGTGGATACCTCCGATATCAGCCTGCTCTATCCCGATGCGGACAGTCTCAGACGGCACATGATGGGGGAAGAAAATGCCCGTCTCTCTCCCACAACCGCCGAACAGCTGGAACTGTACTTCATGATGGATCTGAAAAGCTGCGATTTCGGAAGTTTCTACACCTGCGACCCGGAAGTAATTCTGTACCGTCAGGACACCTTCGAAGACATGATGGCAAATCCCGAGCTGTCTGCAGTTCTTCTCAAGATGATCCCCTTCCTCAATGATATCACCGAGCTGCGCCGTATGGGCAGTGATTCCGCGGCTTCCACCGAATCCTACCTTTACAGCATTACCGAAGTGGAGCTGTACACCTCCCTGCTGGATCTGCTGAGAGATCAGCTGCTTCCCATGGCGCCCAGGTTCAGAAGCACTGCATTCAAGCGTTTCGCAGAACGGATCAACACCCTGACCGGCAGTGAATACTACAAGAATCTGAACAATCAGCTGAAGGAACTGACCTCCCGCGTCCGGGAAATCAAGAGCGTCACCATCGGTGTCAACTTCGATGCACAGCTCCGCGCGGACCGTGCAGGCGTTCTTTCCATCAACAACGAACACTTCAAATCCGGTGAACTTCTGGACAAGATGCTCCGTCTGGACTTCAAGAACGACGAAATGACCTGCATCGCGCCCCTGGTAGCCTTCCGCAAGGGTCAGTCCGACAACCAGCAGATGGCTCTGGCCAATGCTTTCAACGGCGCTATCAACGATGTGTTCCGTTCCTCCATCCGTTCCTGGAAGAAGGTCATCCAGCACTATGTTCTGGAAAATACCGACTTCCTCATCCGCATCATGCCGGAAATCGAATTCGTCACCAAGGCAACCGAGCTTCTCATCAAGCTGAAGGATAAAGGATGCCCCCTCTGCCATCCCGAAATCCGTCCCATGTCCGAAAAGGCATTCGATGCCAGGGGTCTGTGCAATCCCATCGTTTCCGTGAAGACCGACAGTTCTGTGGTTCCCAACGACTTCACCTTCGATGAAGAAGGCATGATCTACGTTCTGACCGGTCCCAACCGCGGCGGTAAGTCCGTAATCACCTGCGCTGTGGGCATCGCATTCGTCATGGCTCAGCTGGGTCTTCCCGTATGTGCGGATTCCTGCGTGATCAGCCCCTGCGACGAAATTTTCACCCACTTCCCCACCGGCAGTGAAGACACCATCAACAAGGGTCGTCTGGGCGAGGAATGCTCCCGTCTGTCCGACATCTTCGACGATGTTTCCGAAGACAGCCTGATCCTCCTTGACGAAACCCTGTCCTCCACCGGCTCCTTCGAAGCGGCGTATATTGCATCCGAAGTCCTGCAGGGCTTCTCCATGGTCAAGTGCCGCGGTATTTTTGCAACGCACCTGCACGACCTTGCGGCATCCGTCGACAGCATCAACGCGGCTGCGCTCCCCAAGGGCGGTGTGAAGATTGACAATCTGGTTGCGGCAATCGATCAGGGTTCCCGCAGCTTCAAGATCCGCAGAGAACGTCCCGACGGCAAGAGCTACGCCCGGGATATCGCGGATAAATACGGTCTGTCCCTTGACAAGATCATGGGCAAGATCCAGAAATAAGCAATTCCATCGGTCTTACGACCTTAAACCGGAGAAAAATTATGACAGAACTCCTCAGACTTCTCGAAAACGACGCCCGCCTCACCCCCGAAATGCTGGCTCTGATGCTGGAAAAGGAAGTGGGCGATATCAAAACCATGATCGAGGACTACGAACAGTCCGGCGTAATCGTGGGATACCACACCCTCATCGACTGGGACAAAACCGACCGGGAATCCGTGTCCGCCATGATCGAGCTGAAGATCACTCCCCAGCGTGACCGGGGCTACGACCATGTGGCTCAGAAAATCTACAACTATCCCGAAGTGGAATCCCTGTACCTGATGTCCGGCGGTTTTGACCTTGCGGTATTCATCCGCGGCAAGACCATGCGTGAAGTGGCATTCTTCGTTGCGGAAAAGCTGGCGACCATCGACGATGTGGTTTCCACCGCAACCCATTTCGTACTCCGCAAATACAAGGACAACGATGTGATCTACGGCTCCGTTCCGGTTGACGAAAGAGGGAATATTACCTGATGGACTACGCAAAAATCTTATCTCAGACCGTACAGGATATCAAGCCTTCGGGAATCCGGAAATACTTCGACCTTCTGGAAGGCAGAAAAGACGTGATTTCTCTGACCGTGGGCGAACCTGACTTCGTAACCCCGTGGCACATCCGCGTGGCGGCAATGGAATCCCTGGAGCGCGGCAAAACCTACTACACTTCCAACGCGGGCACCATGGATCTGCGGAATGCCATCTCCGACTACATGAACCGCCGCTTCACCCTCACCTACGATGCAAAAAATGAAATTATCGTTACGGTCGGCGGCAGTGAAGCCATCGACATGACTGTCCGTGCACTGGTGAATCCCGGCGACGAAGTGATCGTTCCCCAGCCCGCGTTCGTCTGCTACGGCCCCATCGCGGAACTGGCCGGCGGCACCCCCGTAATCATCAACACCAAGGAAGAAAACAAGTTCAAGCTGACTGCGGAAGAACTGAAAGCCGCTATCACGCCGAAAACCAAACTTTTGGTCCTCCCCTACCCCAACAACCCCACCGGAGCCATCATGACCCGTGAGGATCTGGAACCCATCGCGGAAGTTCTGCACGGTACGGATATCATGATTCTCTCCGACGAAATCTACGCCGAGCTGACCTACGGCAGGGATCATTTCTCCATCGCTCAGCTGGACGGCATGCGCGAAAGAACCATCATCGCCAGCGGTTTCTCCAAGGCCTATGCCATGACCGGCTGGAGAATGGGCTACACCTGCGCTCCCGCTCCCATCACCAAACAGATGCTGAAAATCCATCAGTATGCCATCATGTGCGCCCCCACCATGTCCCAGTTCGCGGCTATTGAAGCTATGAAAAACGGTGACGAAGACGTTGCTATGATGCGTGCCGAGTACAACCGCCGCCGCCGTTATATTGTGGGCGGTCTGCGCGGCATCGGCATCGACTGCTTTGACCCGGAAGGTGCGTTCTATGTGTACCCCAACATTTCCGGCTACGGCATGACCTCGGAACAGTTCTGCGAACGTCTCCTGAACGAAACCGGCGTCGCCATCGTTCCCGGATCCGCATTCGGCGACTGCGGCGAAGGCTTTGCACGGATCTCCTATGCATACTCCGTGGAACACATCGCCAAGGCAATCGACCGGATTGAAAAATTCGTGAAAACCCTGCAGAAATGACGGAAATGTGCAAAATCCTCAATAATTTTTTCCGGATTTTGTGAAAGAAATCATCCGTATCCTATTGCAATTATTGAATTATTGTGGTATAATAACCACTGTTGACTTGTGTATTAGAACCCATTAATGGAGGTGTAACTGAAATGGCAAAGTGCTGCATCTGCGGAAAGGGCGTTACCTTTGGCTGCAACGTATCCCACTCTATGCGCCACACTAACAGAGCTTGGAAGCCGAACATCAGAAAGGTTAAGGCAGTTGTTGACGGTGAACATAAGACCGTTAGCGTTTGCTCCCGTTGCCTGCGTTCCGGCAAGATTACCCGCGCGTAATTGAATTGTCACCTAAACTCCCACGTTCGTCGTCGGGAGTTTTTGACTTTTATAAGGAGATATATCATGAAAACATCCAGACTGGAAGCACACCGCGGTGTGGGCACCGAATTTCCGGAAAACACCCTGCCCGCCTTTGAAGCTGCCGTAAATCAGGGTTACGACGTCATCGAGCTTGATCTGAAATTCACCGCCGACAACCGCTGCGTGGTTCTTCATGACGGCAGCATCAAACGCACCGGCCGCACCGCTGACGGCGAACCTGCACCTGATACAAGAATCACCGCACTGACCTACGCCGAAGCTGTCGGATACGACTACGGACTCTGGAAAGGCGAAGAGTTCCGCGGCACGAAGATTCCCCTGTTCTCCGAAGTGCTTGCTTTCGCAAAGGAAAAGAAGATTCCGCTGAAGATCGACAACTGCTACGAACGTTTTACCGCCGGACAGAAGGAAATTCTGTATTCCCTCATTGAAAAAGCGGCCATGGGCTCCCTCGTCGGCTTCACCTGTGCCAATGCCGCTTCCTTTGACGAAGTTGCCGACCGTTTTCCGGAAGCGGAATTCCACTACGACGGAAAGATCAACGAGAACGATTTCTCCGATCTCCTCTCCCATGTGAAGAATCACCGCTGCACCGTGTGGGTACCTATGGACAACGGTTCCACCAAGTGGGTGCACGAATCCATCCGCCGCTGCTGTCCCGAACTGTGCGAACTGATTCACCAAAACGGTCTGGAAGTGGGTGTCTGGATTCTCCGGGAACAGGATGAGCTGGACTACGCGAAAAACGTCTGCGGTGCGGATATCGTGGAAACCGACGGAACTCTCAAGCCGTGACTCCCGTCTGCGTCTGCTCCTCCCTGCTGTCCGAAGAAGCTGTTCACACACTCAATCAGCGGTTCCGTGTGGTTCTGATGCCTCCCGACAATGATTTGCCCGAGCCGATCCGGTGCCATCCCGACAGCATCTTCGCCGTGGTAGGGGAGCAGCTGATCTTTCCCCGTTCCTATGCGGAATCATACCCCGGCATCGTGGAAGAAATCTCCAGTCTCAGCGGACTCAGGCTGATTCTGTCGGATGCTTCGCGTGGGTCGGTTTACCCCTTGGATGCCTCGCTGAACGCCGCCTGCGGACGGGATTTCCTCCTGTGCCGCCCGGATATTGCCGCACCGGAGATTCTGTCAGCCGCAGAACAGCAGAATCTGACCGTCATTCCCGTCCGTCAGGGATATGCGGGATGCGCCTGTCTTATGACCGATCGGGCTGTGCTCACCTTTGACAGCGGAATTGCACGGGTACTTGAATCCCGTCCCCCCCCCTGCGTTCTGCTGGACAGCGGCGGCATTTCTCTGCACGGGTACGACTGCGGATTCTTCGGCGGTGCCTGCGGATTTTTTGACGATACGGTTTTCATCAACGGCAATCCCGAATCCCTGCCCTGTTATCCGCAGCTTCGGGAGTTCGCAAAAAATTGCGGATACACCCTATTCCCCCTCTGTCAGTCCCCTGTTACTGACTGCGGAGGAATCCGTATTTTCGGAAAATAACAAAAACGCCTTTTGTAGCTATTGTACAATTGGCGTTTTTCTGTTTTGTGTATGTCGCAGATTTTTTCATGCAGCAATTCTCTTATATTGACAAACGCACTTTTGTAAATTATAATTTAAATATGCAAAACGTCATAAGGAGAGCTGTATGGAATCAAGAATCACGGTATTTGATGTATTCAAAGGATGTATACTGGTAATCATCGGTTTTTTTGCTGCCTATATCGCCGCATTTTTCGTCACCATGACCGAATATGTGAAAGAATATGATTATCCGCAGGCATACGGACGGAAAACCCTTGCCTTTGAAGCACCTCCCATCATGGATGTCTCGGTCTGGCAGAAGAACTGGAAGCCGTTCACGCTGAAGGACAACGTGTACACACCGGATCAGGATTTTTACTACACCCAGGCCCATCTTCCCCTGGACGGCAGTCTCGCTCACGGGACCCACACAGCCGACAGCTCGGGGGATTACGTTTATTATCACACCTTCACCTTTTCCCACAAGGGCAGAATCCGGGGGCATCTGGATGTACAGGTGGAAGAAGGAATGTATATCGGAACCGACGAGCTTTATGCCCCTGGGAAGCGGGACGGAGCCGCACGAAGCTATATCCGCAGTGACGACTGCACCTTCAATATGCTCAGCCCTGCTACCGTCAGCATCACACCGCTGTCGGCTGGATACGCCCCATATTACGCCGGCAAGACTCACATCACGCCGCGGGAATACTATGCCGATCTGGTGAAAACCTGGTCGGTTACTGAAGAATTCGACTTCGACAAGTTCTTCAGGATCGAGAAGTTTTCGGATATCTACCCGAACTCTCCGGAAATTCTGTGGGATTTCGAGCGGATTGTACTGACACGGCATCTGTATTTTGAGGGGATGGATCCCATGGATTCAAAGAAAGCGGTGGCATCCGGCACACTCCTGATCCGCACCTACTCCGACTGGAACCGCCGGTATGCATCCAAGGCGGAACTCGAGGCTTTCTCACGTTTCGGGTACGACCGGAACGGATATGTGGATTTTATCGTGGAGGACTATATCCAGTCCGAGCGGTATTCGCTGAATTTGGAATAAGCACTTCCCTTTTCCGGCGGTTTGTGTTATAATAAGGCATCCCAACATAAAGAAGGTTCAAGTCATGTACGAATATATCCCCGGCATCATGCGGGAAGCGGCAAAAATCATGCTGTCCGCTCACGATATTGATGCCGCTATCACGGAAAAGACCGGCGACGCCAATTTTGTTACCAAATACGATGTGGCAGTGGAAGAATTCCTGTTTGCCGAGCTGCGCAAGCTTCTTCCACACGCGGTCATCATCGGTGAAGAATCCGACAACAACCACACGGAGCTGATCCGGTCCAGCGTGGCGCTCATCATCGATCCCATCGACGGTACCACCAATTTCATCCACAACTACCGCACCAGCTGCATCTCCGTAGGCATCTGCGATCACGGAACCATGGCATACGGCGCCATCTACAATCCCTACAACGATATCCTGTACCGTGCGGAACGCGGCTGCGGTGCGTTCATGGAGGTTGGCGGTAAAGTGATTCCCATTCATGTGTCCGACCGTGCTCTTGCCGACAGTCTCACCGGATACGGCACCTCCCCCTACTACCGGGAAGAGCTGGGCAGAAAGACCTTTGAAACCGCATGGGCACTGTTCCAGCACACCCGCGACATCCGCCGATCCGGATCCGCTGCACTGGATCTCTCCGCTGTGGCATCCGGTGCCATTGACGTATTCTTCGAATGCCGTCTGTCCCCCTGGGATATCGCGGCAGGTTCCCTCCTCATCGAAGAAGCGGGCGGCGTGATCATGCAGTTTGACGGATCTCCCATCACCTTCGAGAAACCCTGTCCCATCGCTGCGGGAAATCCCCGTGCCCTGAAGGAAGCAATGGATCTGGGAATTTTCAGATAAGCAGAAAACAACAAAGTAAAACAGACCCTTGTGCAATCTGTATGCATAAGAGTCTGTTTTTTGTTCATTATTTCTTGAGAGAATCGCGGATTTCTCTGAGAAGCAGAATTTCTTCGCTGGGTTCTGCAGCCTTTGCAGCTTCAGCAGCTTTTGCTTCTTCCGCAGCCTTGGCTTCAGCAGCCTTCTTTTCTTCCTCTTCCTTCTTCTTCAGACCATCCTTGACTCTGTTGATCGCACGAACCATGATGAACACAGTGAATGCAACCAGCAGGAAGTTGATGATCGCCTGAATGAAGTCACCGTAGAGAATCGCAACTTCGGGAGCTTCTTCGGTTGCTTCGGTGAGAACCACCTTCATGTCGGACAGGTTGATGTCGCCGAACAGCTTGCCGATACAGGGATTGATGATACCCTGAACCAGCTTGTTGACGATTGCGGTGAACGCGGAACCGACAACAACACCGACTGCCATATCCACCACGTTGCCGCGGGCGATAAAGGTCTTGAATTCGCTCCAGAAAGCGCTCTTTTTCTTGTCTGCCATTGGAATGTCCTCCTTTGCTGAAATTATGTGAATGTAGTATTGCTGACCGGATCAGTTTTCTTCGGGTTTGATTTCGATTTTCGAGGTATCGATTTTGCCGTGAATCCGCTCATGGTAAGCGATATTGGTGCGGAGCAGGTGGAGGATGTGGTTGTTCACATCGCGCTTGTCAAAGTCCGCAACCGCCAGCATTTTCTTATAGATATCCTCGTCAACCCGTACGGTAAAGGTGACCTTGTTCTTCTGAGCCATAATTTGCCTCCGTTATTTCATACAGGGATATTATAGCACAGGTCGGACGAAAAATCAACGGATAGCACGAAATTCCCGGCGATTGCATTAAGAAATCCCCTGCGAAAGAGGTTGACATTTCTTCCCGTTTGCGGTATAATATTATGTATAGGGTTGTGTCAGCCTGCAGTAATTGAATATTTATATCGGGGTGTTGCCTAATGGTAAGGCGCTTGGTTTGGGAGCACCCAGCAGATCATGTAACACATTTTTTCAAAAGCGCACAAAGCGATGGAAGACGTCCAAAGAGCGTGAAAAACGGAGTTCGAGCGTGCTCAAAAATTCGCTTTGACCACAGGTTTGACCATAGTTAGAAATACATTGAAAATTCGCTGAATTGACACAACTTTGACCAAAATCAGAAAAAACTGAATATTTCGGGGTGTTGCCTAATGGTAAGGCGCTTGGTTTGGGACCAAGATGGCGCAGGTTCGATTCCTGTCACTCCGACCAAAAA
>JAFQWY010000292.1 GCA_017407225.1 Clostridia bacterium
AGGATGCCATGGTGCTGAATACCGGTATCATGGTGAAGCTGCTCGAGAGAGAATGTCTGACTGAAACAAGCGAATAACGATTATATTTGAAAATAGGCTATAATGCAGAACAAACTTGACAATCTTCAGGCGATTGTTGAGCATTCCGCAGCGCAGGAGGGAGAAACAGCATGAAATCCGTACTGATTACCGGGGCGTACGGCGGGATGGGGTATGCGGCGGCGAAAAAACTGCAGACCGACGGATACCGTGTGTTTGCCCTTGACCGGAAAACCGGGGAGGCGGAAGAAAATATCATCCCCATTGAAGCGGATATCACCTCGGAAGAAAGCGTGAAAGCCGCATTTGAAACCGTGGGCAGATATACCGACGATCTGTATGCTGTGGTGCATTTTGCCGGGATCTATATGCTGGACTCCCTCGCCGAAATGGAGAGCACAGAGTTCCGGCGGATTGTGGACGTAAACCTGTACGGTGCATTTCTGGTAAACAGGACATTTCTTCCCATGCTGAGCCGGGGAAGCCGGATTCTCATTACCACAAGTGAACTGGCACCGCTGGATCCACTGCCGTTTACGGGAATTTACGCCGTGACCAAAAGTGCCCTTGACAAATATGCATACTCTCTCCGTATGGAGCTGCAGCTGCTGGGGATTCCGGTGTCCGTGCTCCGGGCAGGGGCGGTGGATACGGGAATGCTGGGCATTTCCACGGATGCGCTGGAGCGGTTCTGTGAAAAGACGAAACTGTATACCTGCAACGCCGACCGGTTCCGGAAGATTGTGAACCGCGTGGAGGCGAGGTGCATTCCTCCGGAGAAAATCGCTGGGAAAGCCGCAAAGATTCTGGAAAAGCATAATCCCGCGTTCGCCTACAGCATCAACCGCAATCCGCTGCTTCTGCTGCTGAACATTCTTCCGAAGCGGATGCAGCTGTGGGCAATCCGGAGGGTGCTGAAATAACAGAATACAAACAAAAAAGCCGATGAGGACGAACCCCATCGGTTTCTTTGTTTAACGGACTATGCTGGAATGACTATAGATGTAGAACTCCTCCTGAGAGGGCATCCATTTCTTTTCCTTCGGCGGAAACTGCGCATCAAATGCCTCCACAGCTGCGGTATCCTCACAGCAGTCGGCGGCGGTTGACGGGATGTACATCCACTTTCTGCCGTCGAGTGCGCCGGTAATCAGTTCGCAGACCAGAAGGGCAGTCGGAAAATTGCCGGGAACGACAAAGCTGACATTCTTCTTTTTGCAGCTGACGAATCCGCGGCTGACGTAGTTTCCGGGATTGCCGAAATTGATGTTCACGTCATAACCCATTTTCCGGGCTGCTTCAAAGGAATGTTCGATCAGCGCTTTGCCCAGTTTCTGCCGCTGATACCCGGGAGCAACACAGAGCGGGCCGAAGGAGAGGATTTCCTTCCGTTCACCGGTTTCGTCTTCCAGCCAGGCTTTGGTGTACATGATGTTTCCGACGATTCTTCCGTCGATTTCAAGCACAAAGGCAAGCTCGGGGATAAAATCCGGATGGGAACGCATCCTATGGACGAAGTAATGCTCGTCCGCACCCGGCTTATAGACGTTCCAGAACGCTTCACGGGTCAGGTTTTCCACTTCACGGTAGTCGTTTTCCGTTTCAAGACGGATGATGCAGTCATGGTTCATGTTTCATACCTCATTGTAATTGATGATCACAATTGCAGGAGGCGTGCGGAGACAGATTTACATACCTCCTGCTTACAGAACCGACTCCAAGGTGTTGTTTTTCTTCAAACAGCATTCTCCAAAATATAGATTCGGGATAATTCCCGTACTTACAGTATAGCACAGCTGTGGGAATTATGCAAGAGGAATTGCCTGAGGAGGGAGGGATATCTTTTTTTCGGAAAAGTATTGTGCGTCCCGGAGGGATATGGTAGAATTAGCCGTGACCGGGAGGTTTCCCTTTACAGGGATTGGATTATTTCAGAACCGCTCCGTCGCAGAAAGCATTGCCGACCTTTTGGCCGACTGCATAATAGGCGGATGCTGCGCCGTCGAACAGGATGGGCCGCAGTTTTTCCACCGAGATTTTTCCGTCTTCACCGAGTATGGATTCATCCGCGCTGACGTTTACGATTTCACCGAACAGGTAGTCATTTTCCTTGTCGTAGCTGATGAGTCTGCATTCCAGCGTCATGGGAAGCTCGCAGATGACGGGAGCATCCACAAATTCGCTCTTTACGGTGTGGAAACCGGATTTTTTCATCTTTTCGGGATCATCCTTCGCGGAAACGATTCCCACATAGTCGCAGGGTACGACCGTATCGGCGGTTCCCATGCTGACGGTAAATGCACCGCGTGCCAGAATATTGTCGGTGGTTTTGTGGCTGCTGATGCACATGAAAATTCTGTCCCAGCCTGCCACACCGCCCCATGCCGCATTCATGGCGTCGGGATTGCCGTTTTCGTCGTAACTTCCGATGATAAACACTGCCTGGGGATACAGAAGGGGCTTTGAGCCAAAGTTCTTTCGCATGATACAGTCCTCCGATTTATTTATTGGATTTTTGTTCTGCCTTGCAGAAAACCGGATTCCATGGTATAATGGAATCTGATAAAACAATTATATACCCGAAAGCATCACCGATGTCAAGTGTTTTCAGTAATATTGTTAAAAAGTTACAGGCACAGCAGGAGTACGGGTATTGGATCAAACAGAAGACAAGGAGACAGCCATGGCATATTATCTGATCACGTTCAGCCCTACGGGAGGTACAGCCAGAACAGCCGGAATTCTCGCATCTGCCATTGCGGACAGCTGGACTGCAATCGACCTGCTCCGCGCGGTGCCGGAAACAAATCTCACTGCTGAGGATGTCTGCCTGATTGCGCTTCCCTCATTCGGCGGCAGAATTCCCACAACATCCGCGGAACGCCTGAAGAGCATCCGTGCAAACGGTGCACGGGCGATTCTGCTCTGCGTATACGGCAACCGCGCCTACGAAGATACCCTCAGCGAACTGCAGGATGTACTGGATGATCGCGGATTCCGCTGTATTGCCGCTGCGGCTGCCATTGCCGAACATTCCATCATCCGGGAGTTCGGGAAGGGAAGACCGGATGATGCCGACTGTGCGGAGCTGGCCGGATTTGCGGAAAAAATCCGCGAACGCCTTGAGAATCCCGTAAATTCTCCGCTGCGTGTTCCCGGACAGCACAGTGCCTACAAGCCGTATCAGAACACACCGTTTGTTCCGGCTGAAACCGATGCCTGCGTAAACTGCGGAACCTGTGCCGAAGCCTGCCCCACGGAAGCCATCGGCGACGCACCGGAAAAAATTGATCCCGCAAAGTGTATCAAGTGTATGCGCTGCGAAGCGGTATGTCCCACCGGTGCCCGGAAACTGGACGAAAAGATCACCGCGATGCTCAGAGAACGTCTTGCAGCAGTCTGCGGTACCAGAAAAGCGAATGAACTTTTTCTGTGAACAAAAAGCTATCAGGAGTGAAACTATGCTGAAATTTATCTGCTATCCCAAATGCACCACCTGTCAGAAGGCGAAAAAGTGGCTGGATGACAAAGGAATCGAATACGATCTGCGTGACATCAAATCGGACAATCCCACTGCAGAAGAGCTGACTCTGTGGCAGGGGAAAAGCGGTCTGCCGTCCCGAAAATTTTTCAACACAAGCGGTCTTCTCTACAAGTCGATGGATCTGAAGAACAAGCTTCCCGGAATGAGCGGAGAGGAAATGATTCAACTTCTGGCATCGGACGGTATGCTGGTAAAGCGCCCGCTGCTGGTGGGGGAGGATTTTGTGCTTGTGGGCTTTAAGGAAGCCGAATGGGCGGAAAAACTGAAAATCTGAAATATCAAAGCCGATGAGACGGAGCTTGCTCCATTTCATCGGCTTTTCGTCATTTTTTCTTACTTTTCGTCAGATCATAACTGATCCCCAGCAGAAATTCCATGGTGTTGTCACTCACACGCCCGTCAAGCGCCACAGTCAGCCAGTGATTCCGGTTCATGTGGTATGCCGGGTAAATCCCGGTTTCACCTTGGTGAACACCGCTCTGGCTGTGAAACGAGTGCAGAATCTCCGGATCGCATTTCACGTTCACTACATCAATCAGGTCGTCCCCGTTCATTCCCAGCTTTGACTGCGGAATCCGCATGGCGATGGCGAACCATTTGCGGTTTCCGGGATGACGGAATACAGCGGTGACAAAATCCCCCGTGAACGGGTAGTCGGCTGTGATCCCGAAGGTGGATTCAATATAGGCTTCAAGTCCGGTTCTTGTCATTCTTTCACCTTTCCGAGAAGTTCCAGAGTTCTGTGATCCATCCTGCCGCCGAAGAATTTCGCAAGTGCCCGATGGAACACCGAGCCGTTCTCACTGACTGAGGCGAACAGTGTCATGGAGGAACACAGCTTCCTGGCATCGGTTCCGCCGAAAACTGCGTAGGGATTGGATTTATCCAGGTTCAGCAGTGCTTCGGTGATTTCAATCAGTCTGGCGGATAAAACCGGATGCGCAAGATACGCTTTCGCTTCCGCAAGGTCTGCAATGCCGTAAGTATACGACATACTGCTTTTTCCAAGCCCGCGCATCTGCGGAAAGATGAACCACATCCAGTGGGATTCTTTCCGTCCTGCACGGATTTCACGGAGTGCGACAGAGTAAGTGTATTGCTGGGCTTTGACGAAGCGGTCGAGTGTGTCGGACATATGTGCAGCTCCTTTCGAATAAAAAACAGGATATGAGAGACAGCCGGAGATATTCAGCATCACTGTCACCGGGGTTCCGGGCATGCTGATGTGAATGTATTGTAGCATAAGCCATCGGATATTGCAAGAAGATCAGCGGTTTTTGAAGAACAGAAATCGGACTGCGGTGTAAGATGCTGTTCTGTTAGATTGTTTTTCTCTCACAGAATATCAATATACTCATCATTAAGCGCCTTGTTCATGCTTCTGACGGCACAGAATTTTCCGCACATACTGCAGGAGTCCTCATGCTCCGGCGCGCGGCTGTCACGGATCGCCTTTGCGGTTTCGGGATCAATGGAGCATTCCCACTGGGTTTCCCAGTCAAAGGTTCTCCGGGCATCCGCCATTTTGTCGTCAAGGTCTCTCGCATGGGGGATCTTTTTTGCGATATCGGCGGCATGAGCGGCAATCTTCGCAGCAATAATGCCCTGCTTTACATCCTCCACGTTGGGAAGTGCAAGATGTTCGGCAGGAGTTACATAACAGAGGAATGCCGCACCGGAAGCCGCTGCAACAGCACCGCCGATGGCAGAAGTGATATGATCGTAGCCCGGTGCAATATCAGTGACAATCGGGCCGAGCACATAGAAGGGCGCACCCATGCAGACAGTCTGCTGAAGCTTCATGTTGGCTTCGATCTGATCCATCGGCATATGTCCGGGACCTTCCACCATGACCTGTACATCCTTTTCCCATGCCCGTTTGGTCAATTCCCCAAGGCGCACCAGTTCTTCGATCTGGCAGACGTCGCTTCCGTCCGCAAGACAGCCCGGTCGGCAGGCATCCCCGAGAGAGATGGTCACATCGTATTCCCGGCAGATATCAAGAATTTCATCAAAATATTCATAGAAGGGATTCTCCTGTCCGGTCATGCTCATCCATGCAAAGACAAGCGAACCGCCGCGGGAAACGATGTTCATCTTCCGCTTGTGTTTTTTGATCTGCTCGATGGTCTTCCGGGTGATGCCGCAGTGGAGGGTGACAAAATCCACGCCATCCTCAGCGTGCAGGCGAACCACGTCGATGAAATCCTTTGCCGTAAGAGTCGCAAGATCACGCTGATAATGAATCACGCTGTCATACACGGGAACCGTACCGATCATGGCAGGGCATTCACTTGTGAGTTTTCTGCGGAACGGCTGTGTATTGCCGTGAGAGGACAAATCCATAATTGCCTCCGCCCCCATATTGACCGCCGCCATTACCTTCTGCATCTCGATATCATAATCCCGGCAGTCACGGGAAACGCCAAGATTGACGTTGATCTTGGTGCGGAGCATGGAACCCACACCATTCGGGTCGATGCAGGTATGCAGTTTGTTGGCGCAGATTACCACCTGTCCCCGTGCAGCAAGTTCACGGATTTCTTCCTCGGTGCGGTATTCTTTTGCGGCGACGGCTTTCATTTCGGGCGTGATGATACCCTGTCTTGCGGCATCCATCTGTGTTGTGTAGTTTCTCATATTCGTTGGTTCCTTTCAGACAAATAATCATTCGGCAAATCGGCTGTTCAGATCAAAATTGTGCATCATCGGCCCGGAGCCGCGACCCAGATCCAGCATGGCAGCAAGTGCACCGGAGATATAGTCCTTGGCCCGCTTTACAGATTCGTCAAGGGTAAATCCCTTCGCCAGATTCGCGGCAATGGCCGAGGACAGCGTGCATCCGGTACCGTGGGTGTTGGGATTTTCGATCCGCTTTCCTTCAAACCAGCGATATTCACCGTCCCTATACAGCAGATCGTTGGCATCGTTTACGCTGTGCCCGCCCTTGAGCAGAATCGCACAGCCGAAACTGTCGCTGATTTCTTTCGCCGCTGTCAGCATATCCTCACGGTTCTTGATCGCTGTTCCGGTAAGCACTTCCGCTTCAGGAATATTGGGCGTGACGAGGCTTGCTATGGGAAGAAGTTCCTCTGTCATTACCTTCACCGCATCGGATTTCATCAATGCGGAACCGCTGGATGCGATCATCACGGGATCGACAACGATATTCTTGGCTTTGTGGTATTTCAGCCGGTCGGCAATCACACGGATCAGCCCGCCGGAGGATACCATACCAATCTTTACCGCATCGGGGAAAATGTCCTCGAATACGGTATCAATCTGTTGTTTCAGGAAATCCGGTGTTGATTCCTGAATTGCTCTCACGCCGGTTGTGTTCTGGGCTGTCAGTGCGGTGATCGCACTCATGGCGTAAACACCGTTCATGGTCATGGTTTTGATATCTGCCTGAATACCGGCGCCTCCGCTGCAGTCACTTCCTGCAATGGTC
>JAFQWY010000293.1 GCA_017407225.1 Clostridia bacterium
AAAATTTAAGGTGCGTTCCAGATTGACTGCATCCTCATCTGATCCATTGAACCAAATGGTAAGCAACGAATAGAAACGATTGTTGATGTCCATATTCAGTTTTTTCATTGTCTCATCATCCAAGCAAGCGCCAATTGCGTGTAGTTTTTCCACAGCGCCCATACGAAAAATGAGCAGTGTCAAGGCTTTTGAAAGTGTTTGCAGTGTTCGTTCATCCATGTCACTGCTCCGCAGCTTCCAGCATATTCTCAATGAAGATGCCATACCCCCGTGTGGGATCGTTTATCAAGACGTGCGTCACAGCACCCACAATTCGCCCATTTTGGATCACAGGCGATCCAGACATTCCCTGTACAATGCCGCCGGTTTTTTCAAGCAGCTCCTCGTCCGTCACTTGGATGGTGAAGCTGCGGTTATCATGGCTGTCACGGCGGATTTCCTGAATCTCAATACTGTACTCTGCAGGTCCGGAACTGTCAAGCGTGCACCAGATTTCTGCACTTCCGGTCTGGACATCCCATCGGTTGGCAAGTTCCGCATCGGTACACGGAACACTGTCTGTCGGAATGTCCGTGAAAACGCCGTAGACTCCGCATTCCGTGTTTTCAAGAAGAACACCGCATTTTTCGCCGGTAAAATATCCCTTCAGTTCCCCCGGTGTTCCCGCAATCCCGCGGGTGATTCCCGATATTTCAACATCAACCACTGTCCCATGTTCCAGGGTCAGCAGTTCACCGGTTTCCGCATCGCAGATTCCATGACCGAGACCAGCAAATTCCCCTGTGGCAGGATCGATATAGGTCACGGTTCCGATACCGGCTGTAGTATCGCGGATCCACATTCCGGTCTTCATTTTTCCGTCAATTAAGGACAGGGAGGGTGTCAGACTAATGACATTTTCTGTGCCCTTCCGGAGAAATGTGATTTCCACGGGTTCCGGCGCCGCTTCGATCAGACGGATCATTTCCGCGGATGTCTTTACCGGCTGACCGCAGATGTGGGTAATGATATCGCCCTGCCGGAGCCCTGCATCATAGGCAGGAGTTTTCAGACCGTCGGCAGTTTCCACTTCAGTGAAACCGACGACAACAATTCCTTCCGAAGTGAATTTGACACCGAAAGGGATGCCGCCTACCATAACCTTTCCCGATGCATCGACAGCCGCACAAACGGTTATCATATGGAAGGAAAGCGTCAGGCAGGCTGCAAACAGAATCGTCTTTTTCAGGATTTTTTTCATAATACAGTACCTGCATTTCTTATGATTGTTTTTCGCTGCCTTTAATCTGTACAGCATTCGGCAGATTATGAATTGCAATTTTATGAAACGGAACCGAAGCAGACAGAAATGTACAGACCATGGTTTTTTCTGCCGCATTCTGGAAATCAGCCGACTGCATAACCGTGACCAACATCCGGCAATACTATGGAGGCAAATCCAACACCGGAAGGTTACTGTATGTACTATAACAAAGTAGAAATCTGCGGTGTCAACACGGCGAGACTTCCTGCGCTTACTTCACCGGAAAAGAAGGAACTGCTTCGGAAAATACGGGCAGGGAATATGACGGCCAGAGAAGAACTGATTGACGGAAACCTGAGACTTGTGCTGAGCATCATTCAGAGATTTACAAACCGGCGTGAATGCATGGACGATCTGTTTCAGGTGGGCTGCATCGGACTGATCAAGGCGGTGGACAATTTCAATCCGGATCTTGATGTAGAGTTTTCCACATATGCGGTGCCCATGATTCTCGGAGAGTGCAGGCGGTATCTGCGTGATAACAATGCAATCCGGGTAAGCCGTTCCGTGAGAGATCTTGCGTATCGTGCTCTCGGTGTGAAGGAAAAACTGGCCGCACAGTATGATGGAGAACCGACCATCGAAGCCATCGCAAAGGAACTGGGGGAAAAGCTTTCCGATGTCAGCTACGCACTGGAAGCCATCACAGAGCCGGTGTCACTGTACGAAACCGTATACAGCGACGGCGGAGATTCCATCTGTGTCATGGATCAGCTGTGCGATGAAACCTGCAGTGACGAGATGTGGCTGGAAGATATCGCGCTGAAAGAAGCCATTGCTCATCTGACAGAGAAGGAACGAACCATCATTGCCAAACGATACTACGACGGCAAGACCCAGATGGAAATCGCGGCGGAAATCGGAATCTCCCAGGCTCAGGTGTCGCGACTTGAGAAAGGGGCTGTTGAGAGAATCCGGAAAAGCTTCTGATCCCGCGGGAAATCCCGGAAAATGACGTTTTTTTCACTGGTTCCGGGCTGAACGGTAAAAATACCGGATTCCGGCAAAAATTCAATGGAATCCGGTATTTTCTATCGACAAAACCATCGCAGTGCGATATAATGTAAGTACGATACATCGAAGTGCGATACATCGAGGTAAACAGCATCGGAGGATGAACATGGATGCACATACAAGAAAAGTGTATGTTCCCATGACGGAGACGGGATTCTATATCCTGTACAGTCTCAGGGAACCCAATCACGGATATGGCGTGGTGCAGAATGTGGAACGGCTGACAGATGGTGAAATCCGTCTCGGACCGGGAACCATGTACGGCAGTCTTTCCAAAATGGAAAAAGACGGACTGATCCGGTTTCTGCGGGAAGAGGAAAAACGGAAAATTTATGTGATTACGGAATTGGGGAATGAAGTACTGGATCTGGAAATCAAAAGGATCCGGCGGCTATACAGAACTATACGGGAGGAAATAGAATGAACATCAGAACGGAATTTAAATGGTTCACCATATTTCATTATGAGGCAGAACAGGAATACCTGCGGCGGATGCACAAGAACGGCTGGAAATTCATCAAAGTGTCGGGGGGGTGCATATACCGTTTTGAAAAAGCGGAGCCGGAAGACATAATTTATCAGATAGACTACAACAAAGATGCGGCCGACCATGAGGAATACATAAAGATGTTTGAGGACTGCGGCTGGGAATATCTGCAGGATTATGCGGGACAATGCTATTTCCGGAAGCCTGCCGTTGATATGAAGAGCGGGGAGGAAAGTATTTTCTGTGACGATGCATCCAGGCTGGCCATGTTGGAGCGGGTATTCAAAGGCCGTATGGTTCCCCTTGTGATCCTGTTCAGCGGTTTTCTGCTGCCCCATTTCATCATGAGTCTCAAACAAGGAAATTTCGGGTTCTCGGCAGTTCTCGGCTGTATTATGTTTCTATACATGGGAAGATTCTGCAACTGCGCGGTACATTACTTCAAACTGAAGAAATAAGCAAACAGACCGATTGAACCGGAGAGAATCCGGACATCGGTCTGTTTGCTTCAGAATCAACAGTTTATTCTTCTTCGTCCTCTTCCACGTCAACTTCTTCGTAGAAGGGATCGATCATATATTTCTTTACCACCGGGAAAACGGCATACACACCCATGGTGACCAGCAGAGAGGGCAGGATCACAAAGGGAACGATAACAGCGAGAGGGAAGTAAGCATACATGAGGAAGTATTCGATGGCGGCAACGGCGATGGTACCCAGCAGAACCATGAAGTTCCGCTTCAGACCGAGGACGGTGAACCGCAGTGCATTCTTGAACATCTTGAACAGGGAAAGATCGAAGGTGATGATCATCATCCAGATGTAGTGGCGCATGAAGAAATACAGCAGCGCCATGGTCAGACTGGTGAAGAACATGGTGCTCATCATCATGTTCAGGTTGTAGTTGAGCCAGAAGAACACGATGTCATAAATGATCAGAGCAACGATTCCGATGTCAATCATGCCGTAGATCAGTGCCTGACGCCAGTTGCGGGCGATGGTGTCCTTGAAGTCCTGCCACATCATGACCGGCTTGCCGCGGAACATATTTCGGAGCAGATAGGTCACACCGGCTCTGACGGGTCCCCATGTGAGAAGGAGTAGGGCAGTCAGACCGAAAAGCACATAGTCGGCTGTAGTGTAGACTACAATATCCGCCTGACGGGAGTAAATGGTCCACAGAGACGCGGTCGCCGGGGACTGGTTGAACAGCATGGCGCCTCTCAGGGGTGCGAATACGGAATAATAGGGCGAGGTGGTAAAATCGGACAGGTATCCGCTCATCGCCAGAATAAAGAAGAAGATCGGGAAATTGCCCGCGATCATGTAGATGTTGCAGGTCAGGATCTGATTCAGCTTCCGTCCGAGGAATTTGAAGAAATTCACGAACGTAGGCTGATCGGCGATGGGAATCTCATCCGGATCGACACCGGCAGATTCCTTGGGGGCAAATTTGTCGAACAGATTGAATTTCTTTTTTTTCTCTGCCAGCTCTTCCGCTTCGATTTCATCGAGGGATTTGCCGCGCCGTTCATTGGGATCGTAATTAGCCATTTTTTATCACCTTGATTTTGATTTATGAAAGAAACAATGCAGACAGGATTCCGGTCAGAAGAAGGATTCCTGAGAGACACGCAAAGATTGCCGTATATTCCCGGATGAGGGAGGCTCGTGCACGATGCTCACCCAGCCCTGTCAGTACCAGCACACAGTCAGCATACAGATCCGAGACACCACACAATGCCGGAAGAAGCAGCAGGGAAAGGGAACTGATCCAGAGCTGTTCCGGAGGGAAGCCGTAAACCAGTCCGCGGCTGAGCAGAGCGGAACAGCAGCCCACGGAACATCCGCGGAGAACAACGGTCAGAACCGAAATCGGCCGGGATAATGCTGTAAATGTGCCGGCTAAGCGGATCAGGAGCAGGAGAAGTGTTCCCGACTGAGTCAGTACTGCTGAGACCATCGGACTGCCGGCAGGGGATGTAATCTGCCAGGATGTCTCTGTATCCCAGCGAAGGAACAGCAGCCGGGACAGCCAGCAGCACAGTACTGCCGTCAGAAGGTACAGCAGAAATCTTACCGCCGTACGCCGCAGAGCGTTGTTTCTGATGTGTTCGAGATAGTTTTCAGCACCGTTCATTCCCGATCCTCCTGAGTTTTTGTTTTATCTTATGCGGAGGAAGAGAATAACATTCGCGTAAGCTACAGTGTATCACAGATTGGTTCGGAATGCAACGGACGAAATGTAAATTATGTTGAAACACAGAGATCTGTGAAGGAAGATATTAATTTCTTCTGCAATAAGTATGAAAATATTGCACAGGTTCTTGAAAAAACGGGCAGAATATACTATAATGAAAGGACAAGTATATACGAAACAGATGAATCACAGAAAGGAACCGATATGAACAACAGAGAAAGAACTCATGCGGTGCTGCATTACGAGAAATACGACCGGATGCCCGTGGTACATTTCGGCTACTGGGGTGAGCTACTGGATAAATGGCTGGCAGAAGGTCATATCACTGCAGAAGAACGCCGCGGTTACGGGGACGGAAATGCCATCGACCGGCAGATGAATCAGCGTCTGGGCTTTGACTACGGACACTGCTGTCAGGTAGGTGCGGCAAACGATCTGTTCCCGGGCTTTGAGTACAAGGTTCTGGAAGAATACCCCGACGGAAGCTACGTCTATCAGAGCGGTATGGGACTGATTGAGAAGGCAAGACGGGGCGCAACCTCCATCCCCATGACCGTGGGAACCCTTCTCACTGACCGTGATGCATGGGAAAAGGAGTATAAGCATCGCCTTACCTGGAGACCTGAGCGAGTCAACGCCGACCGGATCCGCCAGATCGCCGCACATCAGGACGAATACGATGTACCTTTCGGTGTCCATGTGGGAAGCTACTACGGCAAGGTGCGCGATATGCTGGGAGTGGAAAATCTGGCATACCTGTACGCTGACGACGAAGAACTGTATGCGGAAATCATTGCAACTCTGGGCGAAACCAGCTATCAGAACGTGAAGATGATTCTGGAACTGGGCATCCGTCCCGACTTCGCACACTACTGGGAAGATATCTGCTTCAAGAACGGTCCGCTGGTATCCCCCGAAGTGTTTGCGGAATATGTGGGCCCTTGGTATAAGAAGACCACCGATCTGCTTCTGTCCTACGGCTGCGATATCGTGTCCCTGGACTGTGACGGATGCATTGACAAGCTGGTGCCCATATGGTTGGAAAACGGTGTCAACACCATGTTCCCCATCGAAGTGGGGACATGGAATGCTTCTATCGCACCTTGGCGTGAAAAGTACGGTAAGTCCCTCCGCGGTATCGGCGGTATGGACAAGAGAGTGTTCGCAATGGACTATGCGGCAATTGACAGAGAGCTGGAACGCCTGAAGCCCCTGATTGAGCTGGGCGGATTCATCCCCTGTCCCGACCACAGACTGCCTCCGGAATCCAAGTGGGAAAACGTCCAGTACTACTGCGAACAGTTCAGAAAAATGTTCTGATATGAACCGGGACGAGATTACAAGAATATTCCGGGATCCGCCGGTTCTGGAAACGCCGAGACTTACCCTGCGCCGGATGCTGAAGCGTGACAGCATTGATATGTTCGAATATGCCTGCAGTTCCGATGTGACGGAGTACCTGCTGTGGGAGCCGCATCAGAGCGAATCTTACACGTACAAATATCTCTGTTATCTTCAGTCACGTTACCGTGCCGGTGATTTCTATGACTGGGCTATTGTTTGGCGGAATACGGATAAAATGATCGGAACCTGCGGCTTTACCCGGTTTCATTGGGAGCATAATGCGGCGGAAATCGGCTATGTTCTCAATCCCGGATTCTGGGGATACGGCATCGCTCCCGAGGCAGTCAGAGCGGTCATGTATTTCGGATTCCGCAACCTGAATCTGCACCGGATCGAAGCTCGGTATATGGTGGAAAATATCCGCAGCCGCCGGGTTATGGAAAAAGTCGGAATGCAGTTTGAAGGGATTGCACGGGATTCCATGTTTGTGAAAGGGAAGTATGTCACCATCGGCACCTGTGCCATCCTGAAGCAGGATTATGTACAGCTGTACGGCGGCGGAGACTCTGGCACAGGAATAAACCGGCGTTAATGAAATAAATATTCAGTTTTTCACAAACTTATATTGATGACAGAATCGAAAAAGCCTGCGGCTGAAAAGTCACAGGCTTTAATTGTTATCCGGATTATACGTTGAAGCGGAAGAGAACCACATCGCCGTCGGCAATCACGTATTCCTTGCCTTCGGAGCGAACCAGACCCTTTTCCTTTGCGGCGTTCATGGAACCGCATGCCATAAGATCATCAAACGCAACGATTTCCGCACGGATGAAGCCCCGCTCGAAGTCACTGTGGATCTTGCCGGCAGCCTGAGGAGCGCGGGTACCCTTGACGATGGTCCATGCGCGTACTTCTTTGGGACCTGCGGTCAGATAGCTGATGTAGCCCAGCAGAGCGTAGCTTGCCTTGATCAGACGGTCCAGACCGCTTTCCGCGATTCCCAGATCTTCCAGGAATGCAGTCTTTTCTTCCGCATCCAGTTCGGCGATTTCCGCTTCAATGCCTGCGCATACGGGAATTACCTCAGCACCTTCCAGGTCAGCGGCAGCCTTCAGGCTCTTGTACATCATGTTATCGTCGGAAACGCCGGAGGCTTCGTCTTCGCTGACGTTGGCAACGTAGATGATGGGCTTGAGAGTCAGCAGATTCACGTCATCCAGAAGCTCCCTTTCAGCGTCGGTCAGCTCAACACTGCGGGCAGTCTTTCCTTCGTTCAGGGCATCCAGAATCTTGTTGTACAGATCCAGCTGGCCCTGCAGAGTCTTGTCGCCCTTGAGAAGCTTGGCGGTCTTGTCAATGCGCTTTT
Source organism: Clostridia bacterium (assembly GCA_017407225.1). Lineage (GTDB taxonomy): Bacteria > Bacillota > Clostridia > Oscillospirales > CAG-272 > UMGS1696. The sequence continues at coordinate 7,715 of JAFQWY010000293.1, forward strand.
CCAGCTGTTCGATGTCGGAGTAGATCAGCTCAAGGTTGATGGTTTCCAGGTCGCGTGCCGGGTCAACGGAACCGTCTACGTGAACAATATCACCGTCCTCGAAGCAGCGTAGAACGTGAACCACTGCGTCAACGTCACGGATGTGGGAGAGGAACTTGTTGCCAAGACCTTCGCCCTTGGAGGCACCGCGCACCAGACCTGCAATGTCAACAAATTCCACGGTTGCAGGGGTGTACAGCTGGGGATCATACATTTCAGCAAGTCTGTCCAGACGTGCATCGGGAACCTGTACCACACCTACGTTGGGATCGATGGTGCAGAAGGGATAGTTTGCACTTGCGGCTCCAGCACCGGTCAGCGCGTTGAACAGGGTGCTCTTGCCTACATTGGGAAGTCCGATAATACCGAGTTTCATATATCATACCTGCCGGATATCCGGCTTTGTCCTTTCGATGGAGTGTTCAGAAATCTATTCCTCTTATTATACACGTTTTTGCGGAGGAATGCAAGGGCTTTGACAGGTTTTCGGCGCTTTTTCACAGAGATACAGGGAAATGATATGTAATTTTTCCATGAAATCACATCATACGGGAAAACATTATGAAAACCTATTGATTTCCCGTGAAAAAAAGTGTATAATAAATAGAATAAAAAATACAGTTGACCGAATTATTGTTTTTGAACCAAAAATCATTCTGAATTCATACTGCCATCACAATGGGGTCATATGATTTTCAGAATATTGGATTACAATAATCAAGTAAAACTGTGAGGAGGAAGTTATGGTTTCTGAAGCCAAATACAGGCACGAGTATAAATACTATATCAATCCCTGTGACTGTGAGCTTTTGAAGAGACGGCTTGCCGCAGTGATGACGCCCGACCCGCATGCCGGACCGGACGGCTGCTATGTGATCCGCAGTCTGTATTTTGACAACTACGCGGACAAGGCTCTCTACGAAAAGATCAATGGCTCCAATCCCAGAGCCAAGTTCCGTATCCGTATATACAACGGCAGTGACAAGATCATCACTCTTGAAAAAAAGGTCAAGTCCGGCGAGCTTACCCAGAAGCTGCAGGCAAAACTGACCAGGGAAGAGTATGAGAAAATCAAAGCCAATGATATCGACTGGATGCTGAATGACGGCCGCGGTGTGGTTGCCGAACTGTATGCGCAGATGAAGGGATATTCCCTCAGACCCAAGACCCTCGTGGAATACACCCGCTATCCCTTTATTTACGATGCCGGCAATGTGAGAGTTACCATTGACCGCGATATCCGTACCGGTATTCACTCCACCGACCTGTTTGATCCCCATCCGCTGACCCCTACCTTCGGTACCGATGTTCTTGAAGTCAAGTATGACAGATTCCTTCCCGAGATTATCAAGTACGTCATCGCTCCCATCAGCCGCGACCGCCAGTCTCTCTCCAAGTATGAGAGATGCCGTATTTTCGGCTGATTCCCACGAATCCGTATATTTAACAAGCCGGATTCCGTACGAATGGGAGCCGGACGATAAATATAATCAAAAAAACCTTTGAAAGGAAATTAGACATGAATTTTAATGACATCTTCAAGAACAGCTTCCTGGAAAATACAGTACAGTTTTCCATCGTGGACACGCTGATCTCCCTCGTTCTGGCATACGCACTCGGTATGTTCATCTACTTCATTTACAAGAAGACTTATCAGGGAGTAGTATTCTCCCGTTCCTTCGGCGTTTCCCTGATCGCTCTGACCATGATTTCCACCTTCATCATCCTGGCTGTAACCTCCAACGTGGTTCTGTCCCTCGGTATGGTAGGTGCGCTCTCCATCGTTCGTTTCCGTACCGCTATCAAGGATCCCCTGGACGTTGTATATCTGTTCTGGGCAGTTGGTGTAGGTATCGTTCTCGGCGCATGCATGTATCCTCTGGCAGTGATCGGTTCCCTCATTGTAGGTCTGATTCTTCTGGTATTTGTACGCGCCAAGACTCCCGAATGCGATTTCATTCTTGTTGTTGAATGTCAGGATGAAGCAGCGGAAAAGAAGTCCGCAGAAGTGATTGCGGCTGCTGTAAAGAAGTTTGCAGTAAAATCCAAGACCGTAGCAAGAGGCTACCTGGAAGTTACATACGAAATCAGACTCAATGCTAACGACACCGAATTCGTGAACAAGGTTTCTGCCTGCGAAGGTGTTGACAAGGCTGTTCTGGTAAGCTACAACGGCGACTACATGGCATAATTCCGATTTGGTTCACCGGGCTTCCCACGAACGAAAACCAGAATATTTGATGAATACCATGAAAGGATGAGAGAAGAATATGGGAACCAAATTACTTGTAATCGATGACGATCCCATCATCTGTGATTTTCTGAAGATTTTCTTTGAAAGCGAAGGATACGAAGTAAAAACCGCAGGCGACGGTATCGAAGGTCTCAGCTATTTCAAAATGTACGAGCCCGATCTGGTTCTGCTGGATCTGATGCTCCCCAAGAACAAGGACGGCAATCAGGTTTGCCGTGAAATCAGAGCCATTTCCTCCAAGCCCATTATCATGTTTTCCGCCAAGGAATATGATGTAACCAACACCGTTGTTGCGCTGGAACTGGGGGCGGATGACTTCATAACGAAGCCTTTTGACTCCAAAGAACTGGCTGCCCGGATCAAAGCGGTTCTCCGCCGTTATTCCACACGGGAAAATCAGATCGATGACGAAACCATCAAGTTTGAAAACATCGAAATCAGCAAACAGAAATATGAGCTGAAGCTTTGCGGCAAGGCAGTGGATATTCCGCCCAAGGAACTTGAACTGCTGTACTTCCTCGCATCCCACTTCAACCATGTGTTTACCAGAGACCAGCTTCTGGATAAGGTATGGGGCTTCGATTATCTCGGCGACTCCCGTACTGTTGACGTTCACGTAAAGCGTCTCCGTGAAAAGCTGGAAGGTGTTTCCGATAAATGGACCCTGAAAACTGTCTGGGGCGTCGGCTACAAATTTGAACTGATCCAGTAATCGAAAATGAGGGGTTGATGATTTCCGTCGTCAGCCCCGTTTTTCTTCTCCGCATCCGGCATTGCTTAAAGGAGGACCCATGCTAAAAAGCGTATTTGTCAAATATATTTCAGCGTTTATGCTCATCAATATTCTGAGTATATTCCTGTCAACATCTATTATCACCACTCTCGTCAATACCTTTGATGAAAACAACAAGACCAGAAATCTTGCGAAAGTGAACTACGCAGTAGCGTCCTATATGATCGACGACTATACCGACAGCGGCGAGAACAGCTTCAGTGCATATCTGGATGATTCTGTGTACAAAATTATCCCTGTTCTGGATACCATTGCCCTCAGCGAAGATGATCTGCTGATTTTTGTGGCGGACGGCAACGGCAATGTCCGTCTGGTGAGAGGTCAGGAGCACGCAGGAGCGTTTGCCGGCGACGATGGCATCATCAGTGGAACCGAACAGCTGACACTGCCCCAGTCCGTAGTTGCCGAAATGAAGAAAGCTGACAGTCTGTCGCGGCATGATGACCTTGACGGCTTCTTCACCGATTCTCATATGACTTATATGCAGCCCATCGTGGCCAGCGAAGGAAAAACTGTCGGGATGGTTATGACCTGTTCCATGAGTACGGATATGGACGAACTGCTGGAAGCAATGATCCGCACCATTGTAATGTCCATGCTGTGGCTGATGCTGGCGGCATTGATTGCAGTCTACTTTATCACCGAACGTCTTGTTTCTCCCATCCGGGATATGAGCAAGGCGGCAAGAGAGTTTGCGGGAGGGCAGTTTGACGTACGGGTGCAGGTAAACGGAAATGATGAAGTCTCCGAGCTGGCGGATGCTTTTAATAATATGGCGAATTCGCTTCAGCACAGCGACGAAACGCGCCGTCTGTTCCTCGCCAATGTGTCCCACGATCTTCGTACACCGATGACCACGATCCGCGGATATATCGACAGTATTCTCAGCGGCGCGATCAAAGGAGACATGATTCCCCATTACCTGGAAGTGATTTCAGGTGAAGTGCAGCGCCTGTCCAGACTGGTTTCCAGTCTGCTGGATATTACAAGAATTCAGGCAGGCGAGCGTAAATTCAATGTCGCACCCTTTGATATCTGTGAGATGGCACGGGAAATTATAATTTTCTCCGAGCAGCGTCTGGAGGACAAAAAGCTGGATGTTGAATTCGATGCGGACCGCGACAATATGTTTGTAGGCGGCGACAGGGAAGCTATTCATCAGGTTCTGTCCAATATCTGCGACAATGCAATCAAATTTTCACGGGAAAAAGGAAAGTATATCGTATCCATCAAAGACAGCGGATCCAAAACCGTGGTCAGTGTGTACAACGAAGGCGATGGAATTCCCGAAGAAGATCTTCCGTATGTCTTTGACAGATTCTACAAAGGCGACAAGAGCCGCGGGTTGGACAAAACCGGTGTGGGACTTGGTTTGTATATATCCCGTACCATCATTGAAGCCCACCGTGAAAAAATCAAAGTGGAAAGTGAATACGGCAAATGGTGCAGGTTTACTTTTACACTGCCCCGCGTAAATCCTCCGAAACCTGCTGCATCAAGAGAAATGGAGACATGATTTTATGAAACTGAATTATACCGCAACCTGCCTGTTCGGTCTGGAAGGTCTGCTGGGCGAAGAAATCGAAGGACTGGGATACAAACGCATCGACAATATGGACGGGCGTATTACATTTGAAGGAGATGAAAATGCCGCAGCCGTTTGCAATGTGAATCTGCGGTTTGCAGAACGGTTGTATCTGAATCTCGGAACCTTTGATGCCGGAACTTTTACAGAACTGTTCGACGGAACGAAAAATCTTCCCTGGGAAGACTTCATCGGACGGAACGATGAATTTCCCGTCAGCGGACACGCCATCAAGAGCAAGCTGTTTTCCGTTCCGGACTGCCAGAAAATCGTGAAAAAAGCCGTATCCGTCCGCCTCGGTCAGGCATATGGGATGGAACGGCTTCCCGAAACCGGAACCAGATACAAAATCGAATTTTTCATATTCAAAGATCGTGCATCGCTGATGATCGATCTGTCGGGTGTACCTCTGCATAAGCGCGGATACCGTCCCGAAACGGTGGATGCTCCCATCCGGGAAACCCTTGCTGCAGCCATGGTGAAGATTGCCAGACCCCGCGAGGATGTGCTCCTGTGGGACCCCTTCTGCGGATCCGGAACCATCGCAATCGAAGCCGCCATGATGATGAAGAATATTGCGCCCGGTCTGAAGCGTGAGTTCATCGCGGAAAAATACCCCGTGTTCCCGAAAGAATCCTGGAAGAATGCCCGTGAAAAAGCGGAAAGTCTGATCCGCACAGACTGCGCTTTTGAAGCATACGCCACCGATATCAAGCCCGAGTGCGTGGAAATTGCGACAGCTGCCGCAAAACGTGCGGGTGTTGACGACAGAATCAACTGCTTCGTCATGGATGCGCTTGATATCGATACCATGGGGCGTCGGGGAACCATCGTTACAAATCCCCCTTACGGCGAACGTCTTCTCACCGTTGAAGAAGCGGAAGAACTGTACCGTGCCATGGGAACTGCTTTTGCCGGGCTGGGAATGTGGCAGATCTACGTCATCACCCAGAGTGAAAAATTCCCCCAGCTGTACGGAAGACGTGCGGACAAAATCCGCAAACTGTACAACGGCATGATCCCCTGTTACTACTACCAGTACTTCAGGAATCCCAATAAGCCGAAAAAGTAAATTCCTGAATAAACAAACGAATCTCCGTCCATCCTAATTTCAGCAAAACAGGATGACGGAGATTTTTTTATGAAAATTTATGACAAGCCGCTGAACGGGGACTTTGACTCAAACATTGCCATGGTGGACGAAGTTCTCAGACCCCAGGCAAGCTTTGACATGATAAAAAAAGAAATGAGGATAGCCGATGCGAAAATCGTCATGTACTACATCGACGGCTTTGTGAAAGGCGAAACACAGCAGAAGCTTCTGACTTACATGGTATCTGTCAAAGAGTTCGGACAGAATCAGCCCGGGGATGCCAAAAAATTCGCCGATATGCACGTGACAGCTGCCGAAGTGGATGTGACGGATTCTCTGGATACCGTCGTGCTGATGGTCATGAGCGGATGTACGGCATTTTTCTGTGATAAATTTGACGGAAACGCGCTCATTATCGATTTACGGACGTATCCCGCACGGACGACGGAGGAACCGGAAAACGATAAAGTCATGCGCGGTTCCCGGGACGGATTTGTGGAAACCCTGATTCATAATACTGCCATGATCCGCCGCAGAATCCGCAATCCTGATTTCACGGTGCAGTATCTGAATGCCGGAAAGAGTACCCGGACCGACATGGCACTGTGCTATATGACCGGGCGTGCCGACATGGGTTATGTGCGTGAACTGACGGAGAAAATTGAGAATCTGGAAACGGACTCGCTGGTTCTCGGACATCAGAGCCTGACGGAATGCCTCATCAAAACCAAATGGTACAATCCGTTTCCGAAGCTGCGGTCTACGGAACGCCCCGATGCCGCAGCCGCAACCATCCTGGAAGGCGGTGTAATTCTGCTCTGCGACAACAGTCCGGAAGCTATGATTTTTCCCACCTCTCTTCTGGATTTTCTTCAGGAAACCGACGATTTTTACTTTCCTCCGCTGACCGGAACCTATCTTCGTGTGCTGAGACACGCTATCTTCTGGATGACGGTACTGGTTACGCCGCTTTGGTATCTGGCACTGATGCATGAAGCACAGCTTCCTGAGTGGCTTCTGTTTCTGGTTCCCAAAGATCCGGGAGAACTTCCCATATTTGCACAGCTGATTCTCACGGAATTTGCTCTGGACGGTCTGAAGCTGGCGTCTCTGAACACGCCGAACATTCTGTCAAACTCATTGTCCGTGGTGGGCGGTCTGCTGCTGGGAGATTTTGCCGTGACGGTAGGATGGCTGTCCCCGGACGTGATTCTCTATATGTCCTTTGTTGCCATTGCAAATTTTACTCAGTCCAACTATGAACTCGGCTACGCCTTCAAATATATGCGGATTCTGACACTGGTGCTGACTGCCTTGCTTGACTGGTGGGGATTTGCCTTCGGCATCATCATTACAATCACCCTCGCCGCAACCAACAAAACAGTGGACGGAAAACGGGGATACCTCTATCCTCTGATTCCGTTCAACGGAAAAGCTCTGGCAAGACTGCTGTTCCGTCTGAAAAAGAAATGTTGAACCGGAAACCGGCATCTGAAATAAGATGTCGGTTTTTGTTGATTTAACATATGAATTCAGCCTGATTCGCAATCAAATCACTGTAAAATGTACGAAATTGCTGAAACTATGTTATTAGGTAAATACTTATTGACGATCAGGTACCTGCGTGATATAATTAGATGACTAATAATTCAATGTAAAACTATTAGACAATCAACTTATTCAAGGAGGTAAAGATGAATCTGAAAGTCAACGGAAAAGCCCCTGAACGTCCGGACGAAATCATGGATTACCGGAAGTCCCCGATGATGCTGATCAGCGAAATATCACGGCTCATGGGGGACAAAATCAGGGAAAAAGGGGTTGACAATCCCATTCAGCAGAAATCCGGAAGACTCCTTCTCATGGAACTGGCGAAGAAGGACGGCCGTACCCAGCTGGATCTGGTGAATGCTACCCATCTGAAAGCTCCCACCATCAGTGTGGCGCTGCAGAAAATGGAAAAGGACGGCTATGTTCTCCGGAAACCCGACGAGTATGATCTGAGAGCGACCAGAGTCTTTCTGACTGAAAAGGGCAGGGAAATCGATGACCGGATCCGAAAGAGAATCCATGAGGAAGAAGCTCTCGCCATGGTTGATCTGACAGAAAGCGAATATGAAACGCTTGTAAAACTGCTGACCAAGATCAAAGGCAGCATTCTGAAGGACAGCGAGAAGGACGGTGACTTATATTGAAAAAGGTAACAATCAAGTCCTATCTGAAGAAATATTGGTTCTTCGCCATTGTTTCTCCCCTGTTCATGGCAGGTGAAGTGATCATGGACCTGTTCCAGCCTAAACTGATGGCGGAAATCGTCAATACAGTGGTACAAGTCGGTGCGGGCAATGTAGAAGGATCGGACATTGTGATGCGGACAATTCTCATCACCTCGCTGAAGATGCTGGGGATGGTTGCTGTGGGCGGCTTCATGGGGCTCATGTGCTGCTATACCGCCAGCCGTGCATCCCAGGGATTCGGCAATGACCTTCGTGTGGATGCTTTCAAAAAAGTGATGTCCCTTTCCCTGGAGCAGACCGATAAATTCACCACCGGCTCTCTGGTGACCCGTCTGACCAACGATATCACCACTCTCCAGGATCTGGTACAGATGATCCTGAGAATGTTCGTCCGTGCTCCCATACACTTTATCGGCGGTCTGGTCATGTGCCTCACCCTTGACATTTCTTTCGGCTCCGTGGTTCTGGTGGCACTGCCCTTCGTTATCGTGATCGTGCTGATCATGGTGCTCAAAGCGGTACCCATGTTCTCCGTGGTACAGAAGAAGCTGGACCGCGTAAACTCCGTGGTGCAGGAAACCGTAACCGGAGCACGCGTTGTCAAGGCATACACCCGTGAAGAACACGAAATTGCCCGCTTCGATGAAGCCAACCGGGATTTCCAGCGCACCAATCTGAAAGTAAGCTACATCATGAATGCTATCTGGCCCATCCTGAGCATTGTTATGAACGCGTCCGTTCTCGCGATTATTTTCATCGGCGGCAAGCAGGTGGATGCGGCGAGAATCGAAGTCGGTGACGTTATGGCAGCGGTTCAGTACATTACCCAGGTACTTGGTTCCATTATGATGATCTCCATGATTTTCCAGAACATCGCACGAGGAAACGCCTGTGCTGCCCGTGTCCGTGAAGTTCTGGAAGCGGATCATATCATCGTCAGCGGCGACACCAAGGAAGGTACGGAAAAGGGCACTGTGCGCTTTGAAAACGTATCCTTCAAGTATCCCGGTGCAGCCGGCAACAATGTACTTGACAACATTTCTTTCGAGGTGAAGAAGGGCGAAACCGTGGCCATCATCGGTGCGACCGGTTCCGGTAAATCCTCACTTGTAAACCTGATTCCCCGGTTCTACGACACCGTATCCGGTACCGTTTATGTGGACGGCGTTGACGTAAGAAAGTGGGATCTGGAAGCTCTGCGCCACAAGATCGGTTTTGTTCTTCAGAAGAGCGAGCTGTTCTCCGGCGGCGTGGATGAAAACATCGGCTGGGGTAAGGATGACGCCACTCTGGAAGAAATCCAGCACGCGGCAAAGATCGCGCAGGCGGATGAATTCATCTCCAGGATGGAAGACGGCTATACTTCCTACGTTGCGGAAAAAGGCGCATCCCTGTCCGGCGGTCAGAAGCAGAGAGTTGCCATCTCCCGTGCGGTTCTCCGCCACCCCGAAATCATCATCTTCGACGACAGTACCTCCGCTCTTGACCTGAGCACCGAAGCAAAGCTCCGCAAGGCATTGAATGAAGAATTCGAAGATACCACCGTTATCATGATTGCGCAGCGTATTGCCAGCGTTATGCACGCCGACAGAATTGCAGTCATCGAAAACGGCAGAATCACAGCATTTGACAATCACGATAACCTTATGAAGACCAGTGAGGCTTACCGTGACATTTACAGCTCCCAGATGAAGAACAACGGAGGTGATATCAATGGCTGACAACATGAAACAAGGTCCCGGAATGGAAGGAAAAATGCCTCCCGTGAACGGACAGCCTCCGATGCCTCCGAACGGCAGACCCGGAGAAAAGAAAAAGGAACTTTCCGCCGATGAACTGCGGGACCTGATGAAGAAGAACAATGATGCTCCCCGCGGTCCTCACGGTCGGAATATGATCCGAGAAAAGCCCAAGAATGCTAAGGCAACTATCGGCAAACTGATCAAGTACATAGGTAAGAGCAAGTATCTGGTGTTCCTGATCATGATCACCACCATTCTCTCCACTCTGCTGAACCTGACCATTCCCAACCTGCAGGGTAAGGCGATCGATGCCATTACCCTCACCGGCGAGAGAACGGAAGTAAATTTTGATGCGCTGGTGGAAACTCTCGTGCTTATGGGGATTGTCTATCTGGCAAGCGCGGTGATCAATCTTCTGCAGGGCTTTGCATCCACGAAGATCTCCCAGACTACGGTGTACACCATGCGGAAAGATCTGTATGACAAAATTTCCTTCCTGCCCATCGGATATACCGATACCCACCCCCACGGCGACATCATGTCCCGTATGACCAATGACGTGGACAACATTTCCATGACTATTTCCTCGTCCATCACGTCGCTGATTTCCGCATTCCTGACTTTGATCGGCGCTCTTGCCATGCTGATCTATTACGACTGGCGGATGGCACTGATCTCGCTGATTACCATTCCGCTGACCGTACTGGTTTCCATGAATCTGTCCAAGTTCATGCGGAAATACTTTGTACAGAAGCAGGTACTTCTCGGACAGATGAACACTCAGGTGGAAGAAATGGTAACCGGCTTCAAGACCGTTATCGCATACGGCAAGGAAGACGATGCCTGCGAAGAATTCGCCAAGATCAGCGAAGAATTCCGGAAATGCAGTATCCGGGCCAATGTATGGGGCGGTCTGATGGGTCCTGCCAATAACATCATCAACAACCTGAACTACCTGATCGTTGCGGCAGCGGGCGTATTCTTCACCATGAAGGGCGCCATCTCCGTAGGGGATGTACAGGCAATTCTCCAGTATTCCCGACAGCTCTCCCAGCCCATCAACCAGATTTCCAACCAGTATGCAAGCATCCTGACCGCAATAGCCGGTGCCGAGCGTGTATTCACCATTCTGGAAACGCCCAACGAACTGGACGAAGGCACCAATCCCATCAAGGTTGAGGAAATCGAGGGCGAGATTGAGTTCAATCACATCGATTTTTCCTACATTCCCGGCAAGCAGGTGCTTCATGACTTCAATCTGAAGGTAAAGCCCGGTCAGAAGATCGCGCTGGTTGGTGCAACCGGTTCCGGTAAAACAACTGTCGTAAACCTGCTGACCAGATTCTACGATGTGGATTCAGGGGAAATCAAGATTGACGGGATCAACATCAACGATATTCCCAAGGAAACCCTCCGCAGTGCCATTGCCATCGTACTTCAGGACACCGTTCTGTTCCACGACACCATCGGCAATAACATCAAATACGGTAAACTGGATGCCACTGATGAAGAAATCGCGAAGGCAGCGGACATGGCGGAAGCTCACGAATTCATTTCCCGTCTGCCGGAAGACTACAACACGCTTCTGACGGAAGGCGGCAGCAACCTGAGCCAGGGTCAGCGTCAGCTTCTGTCCATTGCCCGTGCGGTACTGGCGGATCCCAAGATTCTGATTCTTGACGAAGCAACTTCTTCCGTTGACACCAGAACGGAAATGCACATCCAGCAGGCGATGGTGGCTCTGATGAAGAACCGCACCAGTCTGATCATCGCCCACCGTCTTTCCACCATCCGTGATGCGGACATCATCATTGTAATGAAGGACGGTACGGTTATGGAATCCGGCAATCACGAAGAACTTCTTGCGAAGCAGGGGGTTTACTACGGACTCTACCAGAACCAGTTCGCCGGCATCGAAACCTGAGCGGTGCGGGGGAGCCCCTGCGGGCATACTACGGGTGCATGCAGTGCTGATTTACAGTGTATCCCACGCGGATCCGCTGCGCTGATGAGGCTTATAGCGATGAATCAACGGAATCCTATCAAATAGAGAAATCCCACGATTTCGGAGTGAATCCGGACCGTGGGATTTTTTGTTGCGCTGACATGAAAAAACCGCTACCCTTTGTGGATAACGGTTTTCTGCATGATTAACGGTACGCGTCACTGCAGCGGATCCGTGTGGAATGAAGTATAAACAGCACTGTATGTACCAGTAAAATGTCAATCGGGGCTGTCCGGCTTACTGAGCAACTTCCATAAGGTCGGCGTAGTCCTGCCAGCTGTAGTTGTTGTAGTAGTCACCGAAGCCTTCGAGAGTTGCGTGTACCAGACGAACGGAATCGGATGCGCCGTCCATGAGGTTCTTACCGACTGCCAGTTTCGCTGCGACAGGCTGTTCGATGTGAACCTTTTCCAGCTTGGGACAGTTCTTGAACAGACCGTCGTACAGCTGAATGATGGAGGGATTGAGGTAGATTTCGGTGGCCTGGCATCCATCGAATGCGCCTTCCGCGATTGCAAGAACGGCAACACCGTCATAAGCCGCGGGAGTATACAGGATATCCTTGGTCTTGCCTTCGTCGGTAACACCGGTGATCATTCTGCCGCTTGCGAATTCGCCGTAGGTGAACAGAGCGCTCATATCTTCACGTTCTGCTTCGGGAGCGGAGGTATCATCTTCCACAGGAGCGGAAGCACCGGGCTGAGGCGGTTCGGGAACTTCCAGCGTATTCACGGCATTGTCGCCCAGAACACGCTTCAGGTCGCGGATCAGGGTAATGGTGTGGGCGATTACACCGGTGTCATTCAGGTGGAAGTTGGTGTCGTAGAAGTATGCCTGGTCGTACAGACAGTCATTGACGTTGCTGATGATTTCGCAGTCCAGCTGCTTTGCCAGCTTGTCGTAGAAGTTAAGAATGGTCGCTTCGGTGTTGGATTCAGCCATAGCCGCCTTGTTGGTGGGGGAGAAGCTGAAGTAGCACACAGCACCCTTCTTTTCGCAGTCAGCCGCAAAGTCGTTCACATAATCAATGAATGCGGAATCCAGCAGAGCATCGTTGAGATTGATCATCATGTTGGGGTCATAGCCCAGAGCCATGATGTTTTCGGTGCGTTCGTAGTCGATTTCACCGTTGGCGTCGATGGCGGAAAGGCTGTAAACACCGGTGGGATCGGGAGTCTGCTTCTGATAGCTGGAGAACTTGCCGGTGATGTACTTCCAGTAGCCGCCCAGCATATCGCCCATGTTATCGGAAGCAACACCGGAGAGGATGGACTTGTCGCTCTCGGCAGCCTGCCATACGGACTGTGCATTGAAGTAGAGGGAGAAGGTCTGAGGGTCAAGCTCGGGAGCCACGATGACAACGTCGCCTTCGCTGATGTAATCGGAAGCAAGGTCCATCATCACCTTGGTGCCCAGAGTTGCGTACAGACCGAAGTTGACGACCTGATAGGGAAGATTCTCTTCCAGCATTTCGGTGTCGAGACCGAAGGCTGCGCTGGAACCGCCGATGATGACCAGCTTGGGAGAGGATTCATTCTTGATCAGATCGTATTTCAGAGCCAGACCGGCCAGGAAGGACTGGTCATACTGAGCGGGGATCACATAATCCAGTGCGGCAAGAACGCCAACGGGCAGGAGCAGCACCAGGATAAACGCCAGAACAATTGCGATTGTCTTTTTCATTGTGTCATGCTCCTTTCATTATTTGTAGCTGGAAGGATCGGCAAGGTATGCCTTGATGTCTTCAGCAAGCTTGTTGGTACGGATTTCGGTACCGGGAGTATTGGGGTGAAGGTCGGTGTTGGAGAAGTAAGAACCGGACATGATGTAATCATCCACCTTGGAGATCAGGATGGAATCAAAGTTGTCGGATGCGGAGTTCTGGTATGCGATGCGGTAATCCTTCTTGCGGGATGCGTCGGAGAGAATGTTGATATTGATGGGGGAGAAGGACATAAGGGCAGTTGCACCGGATTCGGTGATCTTCTGAACGCCGTAGTTGAAGTTCTTGATGTTCTTCTTGTTGTGGCAGCTTGATCTGCTGAAGTCCTGAATGCCGTTTACCATAGTGATATGATCCTTGGGCATCAAAGGACGTTCATAATTCAGGTCCCCGTAATGGTCGGAGTTGGAACCGTTCCAGTCGTAGCCTCTGCCGGAATCGAACCAGCTTCTGGTCATGTTGAAGGAAGCGAAGGTGGAGTAGAAGTTGTCGTACTGGCTGATATCAACTTTGGAAACAGCGCCCAGACAGCATTCCAGGATACCCCACATGGTGGCGTTGAAGGAAACGGAGCCCCACTGTTCCGACATGGGTTCGGGAGCGTTGATTACAAGGTCGCCTTCGTTGCAGTAGTAAGCCGCAAGTTCCATGAAGAATACGCAGGGAGTGTTTGCGTGGATACCCAGATTGATAACGGTGTATTCGTTGTTCAGTTCTTCAGTCAGCTGAGGAGTGTTCAGACCGTAGAGGGAAGAGGAACCGGAGATTACGATAACCTTCTTGTCGTCGGCGTGGGTCATGAGACGTTCGATCTTGACGCCCGCAACGCCGCCTTCCGCATAAGCGTACTCGGGATCCTGACAGCCGAGGATATACAGGGTCTTGTACAGCTCACAGCCGGGGAAGCAGTTGTCGGTCATTTCGGTGATGCTGTCGAACATATAGACCGTTTCAAGGTTGTCGCAGTTCTTGAAGGCGTCCTTGACGATGGTCTTGACGCTTCTGGGAATGTAGACCTTCTTGAAGGTACAGTTCTGCATCGCAGCCTTGACGATGGTGGTGACGGGCTTGCCGTCGATGGTTTCGGGAATGACCACGAATTCGTCGTCACCCTTGTAACCCTTGATGGAAATATTGCCCTTGGAGACGGAGTATTCAAAGTCTTCCTCGGGAGTAACGGGAACCCACTGACAGTAGAGCGTCTTGACGCTTTCGCCCTCGCCCATGACCACGTTCCAGCCGGGACCGTAGAACTCACCGGAGCCGTCTGCTTCGGTGTTGTAGCCCAGAAGCACATGACCTTCCTTTTCAAACTGACCCTTGTTCAGAATTGTATTGGGGCAGTAGTAGAATTCGGAGGAGTTGGTGGACATTGCAGTTTCCTTGCCGTCAATGGTGCCGCCGTTGCCGTCATACTGGAGCATGAAGGTGTTGGCGCCAACATAGTTGGGATAGATGGTAATATCATCGTCCATGGGGAAGGTGAATACCGGATCGGTGGAAACGATGGTGCCGCCTTCGGAAAGATACTTGCCGAAGGAGAAGCCAAGGAATACGCAGCCGTCGTTGGGGATTGCGGTTACAGTGATTTCGGTGCCTTCCATGTACTTGTCGGAGGGCAGGGAAGTCTGGATCTGACCTTCCTTGGGTGTGTAGCGGTATTCAAACCAGTAGAACTCGGGAATCTTGGTTACAGTATCAATGGTGGTGGGATACTGTGCGTAGGGAAGGGTGATGACACCGTCCTCATAGGTGGCGCCGCCTGTCAGCTCGGTCACCACATAGTCTTCTTCCATTTCCACTTCAAAGACCGCGTTCTGACCTGCGGGAACAAGAACGGGGTTCTCACTGGTAATGGTGTAGTGTTCGTTTTCCGTGAGCATGACGCGCACACTGCGGGATTCTTCCGCTTCGGCATTGCAGGAGGAGAGAAGCATAGCCGCAGCGGGAATGAGAAGCAAGAGAGCGGAACGTTTCATAATATCTCCATTATAATTATTTTTTCACTTCCTTTATTATATCAGATCAAAAATCAAATTTCAATATATAAATCAGCAAACTTTACAATCTTTCGGAAAAATTTCAAAAAAAACTGAATGTTTTCCCAAAAGTGGGAACTATTTTATCCGGTCAGGCGTCTTATAGGTAAACAGAAGCATTTACGGAAACGGAGGAATATATAATGAGAAAATCACTGACTGCTGTGCTGATTCTTCTTATGCTTGTATCTTGCGGTAAAGAGAATGAGATTTCCACAGCCGGAGACATATCGGAATCTGCGGAAACCGCTGCTCCGCAAGAAATAACGGAAACGGATGCATCCGGAATCAACGAAACGGAGCCTGAGCCCGGGGAGACTGATCACGAAACCGAGGAGGCGGAAGAAATCATAATTGTTCTGGGGGATCCGTCTGCGGAGTCTGCAGAAACTCATCCGCCGGAGACGGAGCCTGCCGATACGAATTCCCCCGAGACAGAGCCTGCCGATACCGATGACGGGATAATACGGATGCTGGTTCCCACCGAATACAGTCAGGTGCGGGATGCGCTGACACAGTCTCAGTGGTATGGAATGTCCTATGAAGAAGCGGTTGAGTGGGATATGCCGGAAACCATGGCAGTGATTGCTGAACCGGAAGCTGCCGGTCCGGTACCGGAATCCGTGATGGATGAACCTGCTTTCGATACTTCCTTTGCGCCCGCCGGTGAAGCACCCGGGAAAGTCTACACTGCAGAGGAAGCCTACTCCAAAACCAACACCCAGCTTGCAGACATCGACGAAGGTGATATCGTGAAAACCGACGGGAAATTCATCTATGTTCTGAAAGATATGGCTGAGCTGGTGATTCTGTCGGCGGAAGGAGCGGATACCGCCGTTCTTTCCCGGACAAAGCTGACGGAAAACGCCGAGTACTGTGGCGTGGCTCCTGTCGGAGGTGGAAAAAGCCGGAATGTTTCCGTGGATCAGACTGCACAGGAACTGTATCTTCACGATGACCGTGCGGCAGTGATCTACAGCGAAAACAAATGGACAAACGGCGCGCTGGAACGGAAAACCTGCGCTGATCTCTACGATGTTTCCGATCCTGCTGAACCGATTTATGTGACAACGCTTGGACAGGACGGATACTACAGCACCAGCCGGATGATTGACGGAACCCTGTGGCTCATCACAAGCTATGATCTTTCTGTTGACGATATCGCAGAGCCGCTGGATACGGAGAGCTACATTCCCGGACTGTTTGTGAAGGAATCCCAGACTCTCATCGATCCCGGATGCATTGTCTATCCCGAGGAGATTGAGAGTCAGAGTTACACCGTCATCACCGCAATGGATGTGAAGTCCGGCAGCCGGATGGAATCCAAGGCGGTTCTGGGCATCCGCGCCGATATCCTTTACATGAACAGCGCGTCCGTCTATCTGGCAGATCAGATTTACTATAATGAAGAATCCGAACCCCGCGCCGAGGGTATATACAAAGTTGTGGATCATAAAAACGGCACCCGTACAAAGCTGATGCGGCTGGATATTACAGACGGAATCCGGACGGCGGCATACGCGGAGCTGCCCGGGGCGATGCTGAACCAGTTCTCCATGGACGAATACAACGGACATCTGCGCGTGGTGGTCACGGTTAATGAGCGTTCTCACACCACATTTACCGACGAATCCTGGGGATTTGTCAATACCCGGTACAATCCCGACAACCGCGCCAACGCTCTGTACATTCTCGATCCGGATCTGAATATCACCGGAAAAATTGAGGATCTGGCACCGGATGAATCCGTAAAATCCGTCCGGTTCACCGGAAACACCGGATACTTTGTCACATTCCGTCAGGTGGATCCCCTGTTCACCGTGGATCTGACCGATCCGTCCGAACCTGTGATCATGAGTGAGCTGAAAATCCCCGGATTCTCCCAGTACCTCCATCCTTGGGCCGACGGACTGCTGCTGGGACTTGGTCAGGATGCCGATGGAAACACCGGATGGACCACGGGACTGAAGCTGTCCATGTTCAATATCGGAAATCCCCACGATGTGACGGAACAGCACAAGCTGAAGCTGGACTACGGATGGTCGGCGGCCTTGTACAACCATAAGGCGGTTCTGGTATCAGAATCCCGGAATCTCATCGGGTTCCCGGCGGACAACGGCTACGCGGTCTGCGGATATGATCCCGACAGTGGATTCTGGCAGAAAGCATTCATCGAAGGTGTGAACGGCTGGGACGGAAAGAGCCGCGGCTTGTTCGTGGGAGATGAAGTCTACATCGTCATGCAGAAGGGCTGCACGGTGCTTGATATGAACGATTTCTCCGTCCTTACGGCTGTCATATATTGACGTACACCGAATCCTGTGATACAATGAAATCACACAAAACAGACCGGAGGAAACTATGAAGAAATCGCGGATCATCATCCTTATCACCGCCGCAATACTGCTGATTATATGGTGCATCCTGTTTGCCGTTGATTATAACGCTGTCATGAATCTGCAGGATCCCGTCATCGCACGGCATATCGGCGCGGAAGGCGGCACCTATCGGGGCATCGGCTGGACGGTGGAAATTGAAAAACGGCACCACACCGAAGACGGAACCGATCTCGGATTTATCACCGAGTCCGCGGAGATTTACCTCTTCGGAATCCTCGTCGGCGGAGCCATCACCTGAGATATCAAATCCCATCTGCACAAGCGGGTGGGATTTTTGTATATCCCGCAGTTTTTTGCACGTACGGGTAGAAAAAGCACGCCGGATCGTGTATAATAGAATCATATAATAAAATGAAGACAACGGAGAGAACAAATGGATTACATGAACGAAAAACGGGAGTGCCGGTTTGCAGGCAAATGCGGAGCCTGTCAGACTCTGAATCTGACCTACGACAGGGAGCTTTCCCTGAAAATGAAAAAGGAAATCACCCTCCTTGGACGGTTCGGCCACGTGGAAGAGATCATTCCCATGGAAAAACCGGTGTACTACCGGAATAAGGTGCAGTATCTGATGAAATACAACGGCGGACGGGTGAATTTCGGGCTGTACCGCTCCTCCGATGGAGGCATCGTCAACGTGGATCACTGCCTCATGGAAGACCGGGAAGCATCGTCCGTGTGCAGAACCGTGCGGAAAATGCTGGACAAGTATAAGCTGACCGTGTTTGACTGCAGAAAGGGTCTGGTACGTCATGTGATGGCACGCCGTGGTTTTGCCACAGGTGAGATTCTCTGCGCCATCGTCACCACCGACGGATCTTTCCCGAACGCGGAAGAATTTGCGGCAGAGCTGGTTCAGCGTCATAAGAATGTAAAGTCTGTGTCCCGGATTATCAATACCACCGAAACACCCCTGTGGATGAACGGGGAAGAGACCGTGCTGTACGGAGAGGGATTCATCACGGATATCCTGTGCGGATGCAGCTTCCGGATTTCCGCCAAATCCTTCTATCAGATCAATCCCATCCAGACAGAGGTGCTGTACGATACCGCCGTGAAAATGGCGAAGATCACCGAAAAGGATTATATCCTCGACTCCTACTGCGGGATCGGCACCGTGGGAATCATCGCGGCAAAGCAGGGATGTGCCGGTCTGACCGGATTTGATGTCAACGCCGATGCCGTGGCAGATGCCAGGCGCAATGCAGAACTGAACGGCATCAAAGCGGACTTCCTGTGCGCCAACGATAAGGCGTTTGAGATGAAGAACCGACAGCATATGAATGTAATTTTCGCCGACCCGCCCCGCGCCGGATGTGAAAAGCGCTTTCTGCAGTTTGTCCTGAACCATAAGCCCGAGCGGTTTGTGTACATATCCTGCAATCCCGAAACCCTCGCCCGCGACCTTGCAGTCCTGAAGCAGGGATATGATGTAAAGAGAATCCAGCCCGTGGATATGTTTCCCGGCACAAGCCACGTTGAGACCACCGTTTTAATGTCTCGGAAAGGCTGATTTTATGACGTTTTGCCGAGATTCGGTGCGGTGAAATGTGTAAAATATGACACAGTTTGCCCGAATGGTAAACTCAACCCTTGTTTCAGTGGAGCATTTGGATGTTTCGGCTGAAAAACGGTGCGGAAAGCAGCGTTAGGGTTGAGGCGACCATTTGGATAATGGGGGGAGTTGTGGCGACCGTTTGGATGTCGTGCGTTTTCAGGCGAGCGTTTGGATGTTGGAGTGGAATTCGGACTCACTGAACCCAACACATCCATATCAGTTTGCTAATCGTTATAGACTTTCCCACTGCAGTCATTGTTGCTCGCGCCAGACACAAGAGTATTAATAATTCCATCGGTATATACATTTTGCTCTACCTAGATAATAGTTGTGGAGACATCAAATAAAATTATGACTCTATCTAACGGTTGCGTTGAAGAATAACACATTTTGTGTTATAATAATATGGTAACGGTAACAAATAGTCTGCCATGTCAACCGTGTGGGAGGAATTCCATGCGGTTTTTGTTTTCTTAGATTTTTAATGGGGGATTCTATGCAAGAAATGACGCATAAGCACACAAAAGAGTTAGACAAGTTTTACCATAAAAACAGAAACGCTTGTACAAATTGCGGTCATCCTTTTTCTGAAAGTGAGACTGCACATTTAGGGCATTTGAAAGATAGATCGCCCGCTGTTCTTTGTGATAGATGTGCCACATTGCTTGACGAAACGGTAGTACGCTATTATTGGATGAAGGAGCCTTTTGAATCTCCCAATCCAGAGGATAAATTGTGGAGATATATGGACATAGCAAAATTTATCTCTATACTATCTACTAAGTCTTTATACTTTTCACCAGCAGAATCGTTTGATGATCCATTTGAGGGTGCTAAAGGTGTTCTTGAGAAAGAAGACAAGTGGAACGATTATTATTTAGAGTTCTTTCGATATGCAATAAAAACCGTACCAGGAATATCAAAGGAAGATTCTTCCGGCGAGAAACTCGAAATGACTGCACAAAGGTTATTGAATGAGTTAGCTCAAGGTGGGCTACATGACAGGAAAAATATATGTATAAGTTGTTGGCATTGTAATGATTTCGAATCTGAAGCAATGTGGAAGTTGTATTCTGTAAATGTGACCAACGCAGTTGCTATAGAAACTACATATCAAAGATTATACCAAGCATTAGGGGAAGATCCTTATATCGATATTGGTAAAGTAAAGTACATTGATTACAGAAATCAGTTTTCCAGCATTGGCTGTGGTGCATTTTGGTACAAACGAAA
Organism: Clostridia bacterium; assembly: GCA_017407225.1. Taxonomy (GTDB): domain Bacteria; phylum Bacillota; class Clostridia; order Oscillospirales; family CAG-272; genus UMGS1696. The sequence goes on from JAFQWY010000293.1 coordinate 28,415, forward strand.
ATCTTTTGAACATGAGCGTGAAGTAAGAGCGCTTGTTAGAAACCATGAAAACAACGGCAAAGGTATTTCCCGTCCGGTGGATCTTGATGTCTTAATAAAAAACGTGTATGTATCACCGTATGCGCCAGAATGGTTTGCTGAGGTTGTACGAGATGTTGTTATAAAGTATGAGCTTAATAAGCCTGTATTATACTCTGCGATGGCAGATAATCCGTTCTATTAATTCTGTGTGGGTTCCATTATGGAGAAGATTCGAGGTACTAGAGTATGCACTCATTAAGTTCTGAGGAAACAGTCAAAAGAAATATTGATGCAGCAGAGGAAATACTAAACAAATGTTTTGGTATGCTGATGGACATAAAGCATGCATCAGATGCTCTTGGTGATGCAATAATGAACTTTCAGCCGCTTCTAGCAGATTGCCTGTATGATATGATGGGATTTTATCAAAAACTGCAGGCTGAAAAAGACTTTATTATTTCGCAAAAAAGCACATTGGAGCAGGCATTATTTAAGGACGCAATAACAACAAATGCGAAATACCTAAAAGTAGTTAAAGAAGTCATCACTATAGGGAAGACGCTAGGAGATGCTTTTTCATGGTTTTTTTACTCAAAAAACCGCTCAGAACTTGACATGCACTTTGAGCATCCTTCGACAGGACTATTTGTTGCAGGCATTGGTGGAAAAGGTGAAATAGAATTTATAAAGAATAATCAAAACCTTGATGGCTTATTTGTAGTTTATCATGGAATAACGGACATGCTACGTGTTGGAGATTTTTCTTTATATGCAAACGGAATCGGGATTGTTGGTATTGGGGAACTGAAATCCCAACGTGAAGGTGATCGTATTAGCGTCACAGCTAATATCACATCAAAAGTAAATATTAAAACGCCTGCAGAAGCAGTATGCTCCGAGTTCTCATTTGACGAGAGAATAAAACTTCTGGCAAAGAGTTTCCCCTCTTTGCCTAAACAAATGGAAGCACAGGACAGATTGATGAAAATCAAGGAAAGTGAGCATTCTTCGAATTTTTATGCGGACTACGAATATGACGTTGTAAGTAGCCTTTCGCCAGAATCTCCTCTTGCTCTAAACACAGATAATTCTTTACTGTTATGTGCAGCCTGGAGCAAGCGCAACTCGTTGTTTGACATATTGTTTGATGATGAACATATTGATGCTCCGGAAGAATTATCAAATTATGCATTGGAACTCATGAAACCAGAATCACCATACAACGAGGTCATTATTGGAGAAATTGATACACAAATGTTCTTCCCAAGAATGCCTGTTTTGTGGTGGAAAATCAGTGATGAGTTATGCAGAGATATTTACTTTAAGAGAGTTGTAATTTCATCTGTTTTTAATCCAGCAAAGCTGTTGCAATTATTTGTAAATAATGGATTTCGGGTTGTTGACATCGGGAAAATACAAGATATTAAACTTCAAAAAATCACAGACGGGAAGCGCATGGAATTCGGGTCTCTGCAAATGTATATGGACTTGATTCATCACAGCATGATGCGAACAGAAGCCGTCTTCGCTATTGCCAAAAGAGTGATTGACGAGTTTGAATCTGGAAAGATCCCGCCAGGAACAAAAGTTGATATGCACATTCATCTAAACAACTTTGGATCAATGCCCGAAGATTGACTTTTTTGCATGCCGTCTTGAAGTATTCATAACAGAAGATAGCTTAAGATAAAAGCCTTCTCTATTAAAAATCAATCTTATTATCGAGGATATTACTATGTATGTTTTGGACACAAACGCATTTTATTATGCAGCAGAAATCTCTGAATTTACCTATGATAAAGAAAAGTTAAAGGTGCTTATCAGTAGTAACGATACCTTTATTTCGTCCACATCGCTGTTTGAGTTTTTCGTTAAGCATAAAGACAATATTGACACAATACGAAAAGGCGGCCGGTATTTGTGGGAAAATCATATCAAACTAGCCTTTAATGTATTTAATCCAAAGCCAGAACATTTTTATGATGATCTGATTAACATAACTGAAGAACAGTATAAACTTATGTATATCAATATCTTAGAAAACAAGATTGATGTAGAAAGCCGTTTTACAGCCCTTTTGTTTGATATGTGTTTGTTTTCTGGATATTATTTTGCTGCAATGTCAAATGGAAAAGAACCTTGCGAATACTGCTTTGCCGCATTAGAGACGACATATAGGTTGTTTTCTGACTGTGTGCTAGATGTCTTTAAACAAGTATACGAAGAAGGATATAAAACTGACGATTGTGAAAATTATGTACGAAACTGTTTTTATAATTTGTTAGCATTTATGTTGGAGAAAGGAATCCCTTTTATCGAACAGGCAAAAAATGTTACGACAGATGAAGAATTTCAAAATCCAGATAAATGGTTCACAGTTGAAGATTATTCCCGAGTGTCAAGCCAACTTGCGTCCAAAATGGAAAGAATAAAAAGCACGGCTTTTTTGCAGCGATTGGCTGTAACATACTGGAAGAAGAATAATGATCCCGAATTAAACAAACACATCGCACGGTTAAAGACAATCTTCGATAAAAGAGTTAAATATGTAGCACTTCAAGACTACTGTTATGATACACTGGTAAATATATTAGTCCATGGAGCTGCATTATGGAAAAACGATTTTTTGGATGCGCTTATCATGTGCAATATTCAAGATCAACATCAGTTGATTACTTATGATAATGGTGTTATCAGTCGCATGGAAAAGCGAAGAACCGAATATAAGCAGTATGATGAAAGTTTAAAAACAATCGATTACCTAAAAGCATAATTGTAAACCTATATCACCAAACGTCCTGTGTAATAATGTGTTTTATCATTAAGGAGTATGATACGGCGATCTGTATACAAAGCCAACTGAACCGTTAGACAGATCAAAGTAGTACATATCAAAAAGAATACTCAATTTTTCTATGCTGTCTTTTCGGATAATTGATACTAAAAAAGTATTTATCGGGCTGAATACACAGA
>JAFQWY010000294.1 GCA_017407225.1 Clostridia bacterium
CTCCATCGGCGGCGGTTCGCAGGTTGTGACCGATAATTCCGACGAATCCGCACAGAACCTCATCTCCGCTCCCATCGCAGGCTGTTACCTCTCCGGTGCGGGCAATCCGTCCGGCAATTCCGTATCGGTACAGTACGATGCCATTGTCACTCCCCTGTCCGCTCCCGTGACCAACTCCACTATCGCCAATGTGGTGTTTGTAATCGAATGGGACACCGCTGAGTAATCTCAAAACAAAAAATCAACTGAAAAGGAGAATTTGCCCATGAAAAAGATTGTATCTCTTATCCTCGCGCTCTGCGCCGCCGCCACGATGTCTGTGTCCGCTTTTGCGGCTGAAATCGACACCTCCGGCGGCTCCGCAAGTACCCCGGTCAGCCTGACCACCACCAACGGCGGCATCGGCAACGATACCGACGGTGACGGTATTCCCGATGATCCGGGTTCCGTGACCCCGACCAAGCTGAATGTAGTCGTCCCCACTGCACTGCCGATGGCCATGTCCGATGACGGTACGGTCGTAACGGCTACCGACTGTCAGATCGAAAACCTCTCCTACGGTGCGGTTCGCGTGAAGTCTGTGACCATCAACGCGGCAGGCGGCTGGAAGCTGACGGCTTTCGGTGACAAATCCACCCTTGCCGGTGAAAAGGTTGACTCCAACAAGCTCGGTTTCGCACTCTCCATCGGAGACGGCAGTATGAAGTCCACCGACAAGAGCAATGCGAACACCCAGCAGCTCATTACCGCACCTATCAAAGGTTGTTACATGACCGGCGTGGGCGATGAAGACAGCAATACCGTTGCCATCGACTATGCGGCAATCGTAACCCCGCTTTCCAATTCCGTGAAAAACGCCACCATCGCCAATGTGGTCATCATCGTGGAATGGGATACGGCGGACTAAAGAAATAAATTCAATCAATCGCAGTGGGGCGGCTTTGGAAACAGAGCCGCTTTTTTCTGCGGAAAGGAGTCTATGAAACGTAAAAATCTCATATCACTGCTCATTTCCGTTATGATGATCCTGTCCCTCGGCATAACCGCGTTTGCGGCGAACAGTACCACGGCGACCGTTCCCGTAACACTCACCGTGGACAATCAGTACCGTGCGGTAAATGTGACGGTTCCGGCTTCCCTTCCCGTCTATGTTATCAACGGTACGGTGATCACCGCTGACAATGCCTGCATCACCAATAACTCCAAGAACGGCAGTGTGCAGGTCACAGCGGTCTCGGTGACGGATGGTGCGTACAAGGTAGGACATTACGATAAATTCGGCGGCAGTCAGACCATTGCACTGAAAATCAACGATTGCGTGACTGCCGGATCAGGCAGGATGGCAATCAACAATTCCGCTTTCCCTAAGATCGCCGCCAGTGGAAATCTTCCGCTGAAATACTTCGCTAAGATCTCCGGTGATGCACAGAACACCGAAAATTTGGAAGCGGCAAAGATCGTATTCACTATCTCGATTGTGGATTAATTGGAGGACAACATGAAAACATTTGCCAAATACCTGCTTTGCATGGCTCTGATGCTCGTTCTGCCCGTATCAGTACAGGCAGCAAAAGGTTACTGTATGGTCTGCGAAGGTTCGTACAGCTATACTCTGGAATATACTGAATGGACGGATGAGGAACACAACATCCGGCACTGGTGTGACAACTGCGGCGAAGACCAGTACGGCGGTACCCTTGCAGAGGAACATAACATTGAACATTACAGCAGCCGGTATGATAAGTGTGTGGACTGCGGATACCGGATCGACTGTGAACACGTCTGCGATCACGACATCACTTACACCGAATGGGATGACTGTGACTGGTACGAATACTGTGTCGAGTGTGACGAACTTGTAGATGAGGGGACGGAACACGGCGATTATGAGTATGACGACTGGGAATATTACAGTTCGTCCCGACACCGCCGGTACTACTACTGCGAGAACTGCGGCGGCGATGACGGGTACGATTACGGCTATCATGACGAGGAAACCGAGTATTACGAATACGACGAAGATCAGCATGAAATCGTGGAATACTGCGCGGAATGTGATTCGTATATTTCCGAGGACTATGAGGATCACGATTTTTCCTACGGATCGTGGACAAATTACAGCGGCAGTCAGCATCGCCGTTCTGTCTACTGTTCGGACTGCGGCTACAGCAGTTATGAATACGAAAACCATTCACTGTCCTATGGGGCATGGACTTCCAATGGTTCTTCTCAACATCAGCGAACAATCTCCTGTTCCTGCGGGTACAGTACCACGGAAACATCAAGCCATACTCTGACCTACGGCTCATGGACGAACGATTCCGCCAGTCAGCATAAACGCACCGTTTCCTGTTCCGGCTGTTCCTACAGTACCACGGAATATGCCAGTCATAGTCTGACCGGCGGTGCATGGACAAACTACTCCGACACCGAGCATAAACGTACCGTCTCCTGTTCCGGCTGTTCTTACAGCGGTACGGAATACGCAGATCACAGCATCACCACCGGAGACTGGACGAGCATTTCCAATACCGAACACAGCCGCACGGGTTCCTGCTCCTGCGGCTACTCCGGTACGGAAACAGAGGAACATGATTTAACCTACGGTGATTGGGAGGCTTCCAATGAATCCGAACACAGCCGTGAAGTATCCTGCGAGTGCGGATATGAATCCATCGAAACGGTTCCCCATAACGATGCTGATGAAGATGGAGATTGTGACGACTGCGGATATCTTACCTCCCGTTTTTCCGTGACCGTTCCCGCGTATCTGCTTCTGACAGTATCGGAACACGGTGTCGTCTACGCCGCTGCCGATGCGGAGATCATCAACCATTCCACGGCTGCGGTTGAAGTGACTTCTCTGACAGTGACTGCCGAAAACGGCTGGAACATTGTCCCCTATGATGCAGATATGGCCGATGAAAAAGTGGATTCCATGCTCATCGGGTTTAAGCTAAACAATGCAAAAACCGAAACTTACGGACAGTTCGAGCAGTTATCCGTATCCGACTGGCAGATTGCATCAAACGACAGCCTGCCGCTTATATATTCTGCCAATGTTTCCGCAGTATCCGAACCCATCGAAGAACAGGTTCTGACCCTCGTTTTCGTCCTCGATTGGGCGGCTTAATAATTTCCATTCCTGCCGAAGGAGGTGATGCCCATGCAGGAGGAAGTGGAAAGCCGGACAGTCACGCTGACCATCCGTACTGCCAGGCTGACCGGACAGGTTCTGAAAACGGCAGTATCGAAATTCTTACAGCACCTCAAGGAACAGCAGACGGAAAAAAACAGAAACGGTCCGGTCAAACCTACAGGTAAACAAACTGTCAAACAGCTTATCGGACAGAATCAGGGTGTGACCAACATCGAAATCAGCAGTAAAAACATCGGAGACTTCGACCGTGTGGCGAGAAAATACGGCGTGGATTATGCTGTGATGAAGGATAAATCCGGCGAAAAGCCGAAATATCTGGTTTTCTTCAAAGCAAGGGACACTGACGCTCTGACCGCCGCATTCAAGGAGTACACCGCATCTACAATTGGTCACGAAAAACGACCGTCTGTGGTCAAGCAATTACAGAATACCCGTGCGAACACTCCGGAAATCCAGCCGGACAAAATCCGTGTGAAGAACAAGGGGATCGACCGATGAAAAAGCCTGTAAATATCAAGAAACTGCTCCTGCCGAACCTCCCCTATGTATTCATCGGACTGTTCGCCACCAATCTCGGCGAAGCTTTCCGTCTGATGCCCGGTGCTGATCTTTCGGAGAAGCTGCTGCATATCACGGTCGGCTTTTCGGCGGCGTTTGAATCCCTTATGCCCAGTTTCCATCCGTTTGATCTGCTGGTCGGAATCGCATCCGGCGGTCTGCTTCGCCTGATTGTATATGTCAAAGGCAAAAACGCAAAGAAATACCGTCACAATGAAGAATACGGTTCCGCACGATGGGGGAAGCCGGAAGATATCGCTCCATTTGTCGATCCGGTGTTTGAAAACAACATTCTTCTTACCCAGACGGAAAGACTGATGATGTCCA
>JAFQWY010000295.1 GCA_017407225.1 Clostridia bacterium
AATCTTGCAGTTGGGGCTGTCAACAGCCTTGATCATTTCGGTTGCCTGAGGAGTGGTAACCAGATAGTAACCTGCATGGTTTACCAGAATGTTCAGGGGTTCCAGAACGATCATGATGCCTTCCGCTTCTGCGATATCGGACATGGCACGGAGGGTGTAAACACAGTTATAGAACTGTCTTTCGCTGGAACAGTCGGAACGGGTATTGCCGACGGTTGCGATAATGTTGGGTACGTTCAGGGTCTTTGCAGCCTGTACGGTTTCACGGAAGCTGTCCAGGAATGCCTTTCTGGTATCTTCCCAAACCATACCGTGGGACCATGCCATAACCTTGTTGTACTCATCGTTTTCCTTGGACTGGATTACGATTGCGGTGGAGGTCACGCCGGTTTCAGCAAGAACTGCCTTGGCCGCTTCCATGTCAACGTCCTTCCAGCCGAGCTGTTCCACGCCCTTGAATCCGTTTGCCGCGCCGGTCCGAACTCTGTCACACCAGTTGCCGCCAAACCATCCGCCTGCAGCTGAAAACTTCATAAATAATACCTGCCTTTCATAATATAGTCCGACAATATCCATGCCGGAGTACGTATTTATTTAATTTTACCTTATACACTCAGGTTTGTCAAGCATTTTTTGGCTAAACGGCCGTGATTTTTTCGTTCCTCCTCCCCATAAACAGAAACAGCACCAAATATTCCCTGCCAATCGGCATTTCACTGTTTACTTTTCAGCCAGATTGTGCTATAATACCCATACCTCCATTTTCCGCTTGATATCAGTCAAATTTTCCTTTATAATATGTACTGATATCTTTGATCCCTATACCGCAAACATGGAGGTTCTATGTTTTTTGAACACTTTTTCACCAATCTCACCCGGCTGCTGATGACCCTTCTTCTGCTGGGCGCAGTCGGTACTCTGTATCTTACCGTCCGAATTTCCTGTGATCCTCATGCGGCAGTTTCCGTTTATCATTCCGTGGGACTGATGGCAGAGCACGTAGTGGCAGGCGGTGTCCTGTATCTGGCTCTTTCACTGCTTTGCACGAAAATCCGCACCGATCTGCATGACAATCACCGGATCTGAACAAACTAAAGGGAGAACAACATGATTCGCTCCGTTTTTCTCGATACCATCACCGACTGCGGTATGGACAAAGCCATGCAGCACGCCGGTGTTGTTGTGGCAGGTTTTTCGGGCGGATGGGATTCCTCCTGTCTGCTGAGGCTGCTGAACGACTGGTGCAGGGATCACGGAGTCATGCTGGCCGCTGCCCATGTCAATCATAAAATCCGCAATCCCGGTGCAGACCGCGATGAAGCATTCTGCCGACGGATCTGCCGCGATCTTTCCGTTCCGCTGTATGTGGGCACCTTCGATGTTCCCGCACTGGCCGGAGAATGGCATCTGGGACTGGAAGAAGCCGCACGGCGGGTACGTTATGAATACTTCGATCAGGTTTCCGAAATTCTCACCGGATCTCCCGGGAAGGCCGTGATTGCCACCGCACACAATGCTACGGACAACACCGAAACCGTCCTGTTCCATCTGCTGCGCGGTACCGGACTCCACGGACTCTGCGGAATTGATCCCATCAGGGACGGCAGATTCATCCGTCCGCTCATCCGGATTCCGGGAACAGATATCCGCCGGTGGTGCGCGGACAACACTATTCCTGCAGTCACCGATGAAACCAACACGGATACCGCATACACCAGAAACCGGATCCGCCACGAAATACTGCCCGGACTCCGACAGATCACGCCCTGCCCCGAAGACAGCATCACCCGCATGACCTCGCTTCTCCGCCGGGACGATGATTATCTGGAAGAGACTGCGCTGAGTCTGGCAGGCACCGGAACATCCCTTCCGCGCAGTACACTGACCGTACAGCACCCGGCAATTCTGTCACGGATTCTGCGGATTCTGTACTGCCGTGTCTCTGCGGACGCTTCAGCCGGCGAGGTTCATATCCGCAGCTGCATGGAGCTTCTTCTCTCCGGCCGCACGGACGCCTTCCTGGATCTGCCCGGCAGCATCCGTTTCCGCATGGACCGGAATACAGCCGGATTCTTCAGATCGGATGAGATTCTGCGGACACCGGATGACTTTGAAATCCCCTTTGACGGCTCGGATTACGAGAATCCGCTTTACAGAATCACATTCCGCGAAGGTATTTCCCTGGAAAATCGACAAAATTTCACTTCCTTATTAAATAAAGAAGAAAATATTTACAAATTATCAATACACAAAACACTCGATTTTGATAAAATAGTAGGTGCATTGAAAATCAGAAACCGCCGCGCCGGTGACACCTTCGTTTACGGAGGAATGACCCGCCGCGTAAAAAAACTCCTTACGGATCAAAAACTGACGGCAGAGGAAAAATCCTGCCTGCCCATTCTGTGCGACGACAGCGGAATTGTCTGGATCCCCGGATTTCCGCTCCGGGACGGCATGGAATACACAGGCGAGGGCACACCGCTCACCGTCACGGTTCTGAAAAAATACTGACAGTACAATGACAAACGGAGGTTATCAGCATGGTACATTCATCCCTGCTTGATCATGATATCGAACGCATTCTCGTCTCCCCCGAAGAAATCGACCGCATTACCACTGAAATCGCAGCACAGATCGATGACGATTTCCGGGATTCCGGCAAGCGTCTTCTCCTGCTCTGCATTCTCAAGGGAAGCGTTGTTTTCATGGGCGACCTGATGAAGAAGATCTCCATTCCCGTGGAAATCGACTTCATGAAGGTTTCATCCTACGGCAAGAGCACATCCACCAGCGGCAGAATCAATATTCTTCTCGACCTTCAGCGGAAGGATCTTTCCGAACTGGACATCGTCATCGTGGAAGATATCATCGACAGCGGCCGCACTCTTTCCTATCTGGTCGAATACTTAAAGCTGGGCGGTGCACATTCCGTAAAGACCTGCACCATGCTTGACAAACCTTCCCGCCGTCAGGTGGAATTCTACCCCGACTACCGCGGTCTGGAGATTCCGGACGAATTTGTGGTAGGCTACGGTCTGGATTACGCGGAACAGTACCGCGCTCTCCCCTACATCGGCATCCTCAAGCCGGAGGTATATACCAAATAATGGTATCCCGGCGCGCAATCACAGTTTTTAAAGGAGAACTACATGAAGAACGGTTTTAAGGTAGCGGTATTCTATATCGTTCTCATCGGCATCATTCTCGTGGCCACAGCTTCTCTCTGGGATTCCATCCCTCAGGATGTTCTGGTGTTCAGCGAGGTCGCGGATCTGTTCCGCAACGAACAGGTCAAGAGATTTGAGGTCGATGAAGAAAACAATCTTTCCATGGTCGTCCGCCAATCCCTCGAGGACGGCACGGAAACAGAGACACTCGTCACATACAAACTGCGCAGCTTTGACTTGTTCATCCATGAACTGGGTGATATCATCGAAGCCCAGCATGCGGCGGGCATCATCACCGCCTACGACTATCCTGCCCCCTACAACATCCCCTGGTGGATCTCCCTGATCCCCTATGTGATCGTCATTGTCCTGCTCATCGCCATGTGGATGTTCGTGATGAATCAGGCAACGGGCGGCAAGGGTTCCAAGATCAATTCCGTAGGCCGTGCGAAAGCAAAGCTCATCACTGCGGACACCGCCAAGGTTTACTTCAAGGATGTAGCCGGCGCAGATGAAGAAAAGGCCGAACTGGAAGAAATCGTGGAATTCCTCCGCAATCCCGAATACTTCACCAAGCTGGGTGCGAAGATTCCTCACGGTGTTCTGCTGGTAGGTCCTCCCGGCACCGGTAAAACCCTCATTGCCAAGGCAGTTGCAGGCGAAGCGGGCGTTCCTTTCTATTCCATCTCCGGTTCCGACTTCGTGGAAATGTACGTCGGTGTGGGCGCATCCCGTGTCCGTGACCTGTTCGACACCGCGAAGAAGAACCCCGCAGCCATCATCTTCATCGATGAAATCGACGCAGTCGGCCGTCACAGAGGTGCAGGGCTGGGCGGCGGTCACGATGAACGTGAACAGACCCTGAACCAGATTCTGGTTGAAATGGACGGCTTCGGCTCCTCCGAGGGCATCATCGTCATGGCGGCT